>JBPYEF010000503.1:0-4170 GCA_051985875.1 Hyphomicrobiaceae bacterium | reverse complement strand
CGCCATCCAGTCCTCGTACCACTGGACGAAGGTCGAGTAGCCGAGCAGGCCAACGACGATCACCGCCGACAGCACGATCTCGATGATCGTCAGCCGGGTCGGCATCGACCCTCCGACCTTACTTGAGTCCGGCGATCTGCCGCGCCTCGCCGGTGAGCTCGAGGATGTGCATGCCGGTGTTGGCGCGGTCGACGACATAGATATAGCCGCGCGCATCGGTCTCGACGTTGTTGCTCTGAATCGCCACCTTGCAGCGGTCCTTGCCCTGAACCTTCACGCAGCGCTTGTCGGTCTTGTCGGTGATCGCCGGAATGAAGTAGCCGACCTCCTTCGGCCGGAAGGGATCGCGCACGTCGAGCGCGCGCACGCCGGCATTGAACCAGGTGATAAACGCCAGCTTCTTGTAGAAGACCGGGTCCATGCTCTCGTTGGAGGAGTGCGAGCCGAAGCGGCCGCCGCGCTGGCAGAAATTGCCGCTCGCTTCCGGCACGGTCCAGCTTGAGATCATGGTTGGCCGCCGCTCGATCGAGATGTCGGCAAACCACACCATCTGCCGCGACTCCTGGCATTCGTTGAGGATCGCCTCGTCGACGATCATGACGATGTCGCGCACCGAGCCGTCCTTGTCGTGCGCGAATTCGGCGATCGGCATCTTGAGCATGGGAAAGGTCGTGTGCGCACCGTTCCACGACGCCATCGGAAGCTGCGCGATCTCGGGATAGCGCAGGTTCTCCGGCGTCGGCTCCTTCGGCCCCTTCAGGAGTTTCTCGCGGTCGACGATCTGCAGGATGCCGCCCTTGTTCGTGCCGTAGCCGAAAAACACCCGGTTGCCCGCCGGCCCAGTCGAAATCGGCCCGTGCAGCTCGGTCGGCACCTGGCCGCTGGCACCAGGCTGCTGGCCGGGCAAGCCGAAGTCGCGGATCTTCACCGGATGCGCTGGATCGGAGAGATCGTAGATCTGGGTCATACGCCTGGTGCGCCAATCGGGCGGACCGGACACGAGATAGGCGATGCCGGTATCGCACTCCCACCAGCTCTTATGCGTGTCCTTGAGGCCGTCCAGCCGCGTCACCAGCTTGGGGTTCGCGGGGTCGGCGACATTCCAGATCTCATGCGCCTGGCCGCCGAAGGTGCGCAGCATATAGACCGCGCTCTTGTCACCCTTTGGCAGGGCGCTGCCATCGCATACCCGCACCATCTGCGCGCCGCCGGCTTCGTAGGTTCCCTTGGCCCCCGGGATATGGTGGAGATATTTCGGATGGGCTGGATCGGTGACGTCGACGATCGACGTGCCGTTGTGCTCGGGCTTGCCGGTCAGCGGGTTCACGGGATCGGGAACCGCATCGGTGCCGCCATGATGGCCGATATAGGCGATCCAGCGATTGCCCTGCTGATGGATCGTCGGCTGATAGGCACTGCGCGCCTGCAAGTCGCTCCAGCCGACCAGCCGCATGTTGGAGGCCTCGGGCGGATCGCCCACTTTTTGTTGCTGCGCGTGTGCAGTGATCGCGGCCATCGCCGGCAGGACGATGGCCGACACTAGAAGTCTCTTCATGGCGTTTCTCCCTCGAGGCCCGAAGTATAGGCCGGCAGCAGCGTCCAGGAGGAGGGGCGAAGCGGGAACTTCGCGGCGCTATCGGTCGTTTTTCAAGCAGTTGTGTGTGTATGTCTGGAGCCGTCGATGGACCGGAACGGTCGGATACCAAGGCGTCATGTGGGCCCGTTGCTCGTCATGGTCTGCGGTGGGCTCGCGATCGTGATCGTCGTCCTTGCCGTGCTATGGATCAGCCACGATTCCTACGATGGCCTGGAGGCCGCAGGACCGCCGTCCGTGGCGCAAGGGGCGCGATAGAACCCGATCAGCGCTCGCCGCGCGTCAATGCGAGCGGCGATCGCGTGGTCACTGAGGGGAAACCGCCCGTGCCGTCGGCGATACCCTGCAGCGGTGCTGCGATCACCGGCGCGGGTTGCCATCACGCTTTCGTTTTCCAGAAATCGAACAATGCAGCTTGACGCCCAACGTCGCCGCCGGCGCCTTCCCGTCGATCGCGCCCTCCCCAAACCAGGCGAATCATTGGACGCGTGAGAGATCGATCTCGCAGACCCGCCCATTGCTGTACTTTTCCGGTCCCGAGCCGGTGATGCGCAGGCCGCCAAAGGTGGCGGTCATGGTCGCGGTTTGCGTCCGGCCGGGATAGTTCGCGAGCTCGTACGCGCGGGCAACATCGACTTCGGTGCCCTTGACGGTGAGCGTCACGGACCGGTTGCGTGTCTTGGTCCCTTCCGGCCGAACCCATTTGCCGACGCCGCCCGAGATGTTGAGATCCATCATGATGGTAAACTCGCCGGCGACGGAGTTCCCCGAACAACGCATCGCGCCGCGCCATGCGCCGTCGGGGTTCATCTTGGACAACGAGGGCGGCGTCGGTGCGAACCAGCCATGGCGCTCGGCGTAACGGGCGGCGCCGCCTCCGAACGAGAACAGCAAGACGATCGCCAGGACGATGCGCCGGCGCGAACGACGGCCTTGCCACCACGACTCCTTCGCCGACGGCTGCGACGTAGAGGGCGGCTGCGCAGCAGCCGGCTGGCGCATTACCTGCGTCGGCGCCGCGCCTGCCGTCTTGATCATCACCGTCGCCTGTCCGCCGGGCGCGGGCTGTCCGAGCAAGCCGCGCCAGTCTGTAATCGACTGCGGCCGGTCGGCGGCGCGGAGCGCGAGGCCGGCATCGATGCCGGCCAGCAGTTCCGGAGCGAAGCCGGCGGGCTTGAGCTCACCGAGCGGCCGACGGGTGTCCTCGACCAATCGATCGAAGGCGCTGGGTGGCGCGGCACCGGTGATGGCGTGATAGAGCGTTGCCGCCAGGCCGTAGATGTCGGTCCAGGTACCCTGCTTGGCCGAAGTGAACTGTTCGGGCGCGGCGTAGCCTGGCGTAAAGATCGCCGTCAGTGCGGTCGTGCGTCCGGCCATTGCCGCGCGCGAGGCGCCGAAATCGATCAGGGTCGGATTGCCCTGGGCGTCGAGCAGGATGTTGGCGGGCTTGATGTCGCGGTGCAGGAAGCCCGTGGCGTGCACCTGCTCGAGGCCTTCAAGCAGCGGCCACAGGATGCGATCCGCTTCAGATGAGCTCAGCGTGCCGCGATTCAGCCTGTCCTCCAGCGTACTGCCCGGCATCAGCTTCATGACGATGTAGGCGGTGCCGTTGGCCTCGAGGAAGTCGAACACCTCCACGATCGCCGGGGCGTGCTGCAGGGTGGCGAGGGTTCGGCCCTCCTCGACGAAACGATCGCGTCCCCAGGTGAAATCGTCCACCATCTTCGTCGACTGCGGCAGGACGGTGGTGCCGCCCCGGCGCAGGGCGAGGGCCGACGGCAGGTACTCCTTGATGGCGACCTCGCGGTCGAGCTGCGTATCGCGTGCGCGGTAGGTGATGCCGAAGCTGCCGCGGCCCAGCACGGCGAGGATTTCGTAGCGGCCGACCGTTTGTCCCGGCTGCAGCGCCACAAAATCAGTCCCGGATGCTTGGCCCTCGCCCGGACTGGCGATGTCGGTCATGGAACCCCCAAGGCCCATGAGCCTGCCATGAATCGCACGGTCACCGCAAAGAAACCGTTTGCCCCTTCTGGGTACTCCGCGGCAGCCTCGCGATCACGGCTTCGTTTTCTAGAAATCGAACAACGCAGCTTGACGCCTTCGTCGGGCGGGGCGCACGATCCCTCGCGGGCGAAGGGCAGCAACCAACAAGAACGCATCCAAATGAGATGCACGCGTCGGTTTGTACGACACGCCAAGCGTATCGCCAGGGAGAAAAAACATGCTCACACTGACTATCAACGGCCAGACCAAGCAGGTCGACGCCGCGGATGACACGCCGCTGTTGTGGGTCATCCGCGAGCATCTGCATATGACCGGAACCAAGTTCGGCTGCGGCGCGGGCCTGTGCGGCGCCTGCACCGTGCATCTCAACGGCACGGCGGTGCGCTCGTGCCAGACGTCGGCCAAGGAAGCAGTCGGCAAGAAGGTCACGACGATCGAAGGTCTGGGCGGCGGCAAGCCGCATGCCCTGCAGGTCGCCTGGGAAGCCGAGCAGGTGCCGCAATGCGGCTACTGCCAGTCCGGCCAGATCATGCAGGCCGCTTCGTTGCTCGCGAAGAATCCCGATCCGACCA
>JBPYEF010000502.1:0-4192 GCA_051985875.1 Hyphomicrobiaceae bacterium | reverse complement strand
GAGGTGCGCTGCTTTGATCCGCATACGGCCCTTGACGGCGGCAGCGACGGGTTGACGATGGTTCGCCGCCTAGCGCGCGACATGGGCCGTGTCGTGCCCGACGGCTGGATCGTCCTCGAGGTCGGTCACGACCAAGCCGATGCCGTAGCTGGGCTGCTCGCGCGCCAGGAAGGCGGGCGCGCCGTAAGCGCACCGCGCCGCTTTCGGGATGTCGCGGGACTGCGACGCTGTGTGGCCGCCAGAACACGTATTTCGTAAATGGAATTGATAAAAGGCACAAAAACCCCTTGATTCTTGCGGGACAAGCGATAGGTTAGGTCTAAGTGGAATCGTCCACGCCTCCGGATGTTGCCAGTTCGTGGCAGTGCCAGTCTGTTGGCGGCGCAGGGGGCGGGTGGCGATGCGCAGCAGGTTGGATTGCTCGCAACAAGGCGACGTATCGTCAGCACCACTGATCGTCCAGAAGAACCACGGATGGCCTGACTGCAGCTGGTAAAGGCTGGGCGCCCTTTGCGCGAGGCACGGCGCCGTGGGGCAGGGTTGCGACGTACACGCGAGGAAGCAAAGCTCGAGCCGTCAGCGAGCGTTTTGAGTTCGCGCCCGCTTGCCGCGGGCGTGGGTGTTGGGTCCAGGTTTCAGGTATCTGGCGTAGAATAATCCGACGTAAAATAGGAGCCCTTTAGGCAGTGAGGCAGGGACAACAGAATCGTCGCGGTCGCGGCCGCAATCGCAAAAGCCACAACCCTTTATCGCGCAGCTTCGAATCCAATGGTCCGGATGTGAAGATCCGGGGGACGCCGGCGCACATCGCCGAGAAATACCTGTCCCTGGCGCGCGATGCGCAATCTTCGGGAGATCCGGTGCTGGCGGAAAACTATCTACAGCACGCCGAGCATTATAGCCGGATCATCATGGCGTATCGCGACCAGCTGCAGCAGCCCGGCGACGTCAATGGCAACGGCCAGCGCCTGCAGCAAGGTGACCTCGACGAATACGGCGAGGATGAAGGCGACGACATGCTGGACGACGGGTTCCAGCCGCTGCTGCACTCCCATCCCCAGCCGCAGCCCGCGCACAGTCGCCCCTACGAGAGCAACCGGCACGAGAACAATCGGCACGAGAACAACCGGCACGAGGGCGGCCGGCTCGATGGCCCCCATCGCCACGACCGGCCCTTCCGGCGTGACCACGGACGATTTCGCGATCGCAATATCGAGCGCGAGCGGCCGATGGAAAGCCGGCCGCAGCCGCCGTCGGAGCGCTCGCACGAGCCGGTCGCCGAGAGCGGCGGGGAACGCAGGCGGGAGAAGTTCCAGCCCTCGCACGAGCAGCCCGATTTCCTGCGCCGTCCGGTGCGGCGGGCACGCAGCGAAAGCGAGGTGCCGCTGACGGCGCCGAGCAAGGACGAACCGTCCCGCGACTGATCGCATCGGCTCTATCGCGCCGCCAGTCGCGCTCAGCTTGCGGGCACCGCGACCAAGGCACCGGGGCTGATTTCCCCGGCGGCTTCGACCATGGCGTAGACGCCAAAATCCGCATGTCCGTGAATGCGCACCAGCGCCGCCGGAATTGCCAGGTCGCGCGCGCCGGTCGCAGGGTCGACATTGGTCGCCTCGCAGCGGGTCGTGCGCGCGAACACCTTGAGGCGCGCGGCTCCGACGTGCAAGCCCTTGCCGACCCAGTTGAGCTCGCTCCAGGGCTCGACGTCCTCGAGGTAAAGGTTGGCGCGAAAGCGCAGCGGATCGACCGGCCGACCCAGGGCGCGGGCGAGCGCGCGCACGCTCGCAAGGTTGACGATGTGGACGCACTTGGCGGCGACGTCGGAGAAACTGTGGCCCGGGGCGGAAACGATCTTCGGGGGCCCGCGCAGGTCGGCCTCCATGTAGGCGGCAAGAAACTGTTCGATCACCCGGCGCCCGAGCGTGCTCGTCAGCTGCCCGCGCGCGACCGGGCGACCGTGGCGCGATAGCGTGAGCGTCTCGCTCGCATCCTCAAACCGGCTGTGCACGGTCGCCAGCCTCTCGTTGCGCATCAGCATCAGAAAATTGGTCTTTGCCAGGTGGCGGGGGTTGGAGGCGTCGAAGCGGCCCGGACCGTTCTCGATGGCGTAGGCGCGATCGAAGGGAAGCGTCTTGCCGGGCATCAGGGTTGCACCGGCCAGCGGCTCGGGGGTAAGGCCCTTGACCGGATAACGGTAGAGGGCGCTGAGACGGGGCTGCGCGTCCGACCCGCCGCCGTCCCGGCGCGCTACGCGGGCCTCCCTGCGCGGGTCCTCGCGGCTCGTCATGGGCGGCCCGTCATCCGTAGCGTCATCCGTGGCGTCATCGGTGGTGTCATCCGTGGCTTGTCATGCATGGTTTATGGGCCGCTCGCCATGGGCGGCTCGCCGGCTCGTCTCCCTTCACGTCAACGCGCAGTGCCGGATCCTGCCGTGGCGGATCGGCGGCGTGCCGCGCCGACGCGGCCCTTGCCTCGCGGCGGATGCAGATTGACGCCGATCATGGTCTTTTTGGCCTTTTCGCGCCATCCTATATCTCTCCAGGCGCGCCCTGGTGTGCCGAATGCCGCGTGGCGGGTCCGGCGCCGGCTGCGCGTAGCCGTGACGGTCACCGCCGTGCCCGAGGGGGCGGCAGGCTCGCCGAGGAGAGACGCATGGACTTCGACAAGTACACCGACCGCGCCAAGGGCTTCGTCCAGGCGGCGCAAAACCTCGCCCTGCGCGAGGGCCACCAGCAGGTCGCGGGCGACCATCTGCTGAAGGTGCTGCTCGATGACCCGGAGGGCATGGCCGCAGGCTTGATCACGCGCTCGGGCGGCCGACCCGAAGATGCGCTCGCCGCGGTCGAGCGGCTACTCGCCAAGCGCCCGAAAGTGTCTGGCAGTGGCGCCGGCCAGGTCTATACCTCCCCCGATCTTGCGCGCGTCTTTGCCACCGCCGAGAAGCTCGCCACCTCGGCCGGGGACCGGTTCGTCACGGTTGAGCGGCTGCTGCTGGCGCTGGCCATCGAGACCTCGGGGGATGCCGCGCGGGTGCTGAAGGATGCCGGCACAACGCCGACCGGGCTCAACGCCGCGATCAACGAGATCCGCAAGGGCCGCACCGCCGACAGCGCGTCGGCCGAGCAAGCCTATGATGCCCTGAAGCGCTATGCTCGCGACCTGACCGCCGCCGCCGCCGAGGGCAAGCTCGATCCAGTGATCGGTCGCGATGAGGAGATACGGCGCACCATCCAGGTGCTGTCACGGCGAACCAAGAACAACCCGGTGCTGATCGGTGACCCAGGCGTCGGCAAGACGGCAATCGCGGAAGGCCTGGCCAGCCGCATCGTCGCCGGAGATGTGCCGGAGAGCTTGAAAGACAAGAAGCTATTGGCGCTCGACATGGGTGCCCTGATCGCCGGGGCCAAGTATCGCGGCGAATTCGAGGAGCGTCTCAAGGCGGTGCTCTCCGAGATCCAGGCCGCGGGCGGCCAGATCATCCTGTTCATCGACGAGCTGCATACCATTGTCGGCGCCGGCAAGGCCGAGGGGGCCATGGACGCGGGCAACCTGCTCAAGCCGGCGCTGGCGCGGGGCGAGCTGCACTGTGTGGGGGCAACGACACTCGACGAGTACCGCAAGCACATCGAAAAGGATGCGGCTCTGGCGCGGCGCTTCCAGCCGGTGTTCATTGCCGAACCGAGCGTCGAGGACACGATCTCCATCCTGCGCGGCTTGAAGGAGAAGTACGAGCAGCATCACAAGGTGCGCATCGCCGATGCCGCCCTGGTAGCCGCCGCGACGCTGTCCAATCGCTATATCACCGACCGGTTCCTGCCGGATAAGGCGATCGACCTCGTGGACGAGGCCGCCTCCCGGCTGCGCATGCAGGTCGATTCCAAACCCGACGATCTCGACACCACCGACCGCGAGATCATGCGCCTCAAGATCGAAGCCGAAGCGCTGAAGAAGGAAACCGACGCCGCTTCCAAGGACCGGCTGAAGAAACTCGAGCGCGAGATTGCCGACCTCGAGGACCGCTCGCGCGCCATAACCCAGCGCTGGCAGCAGGAAAAGCAGAAGCTTGGCAAGGCGGCCGACCTCAAGCGCCAGCTCGACGATGCGCGCAACGAGCTGGTACAGGCGCAGCGGCGCGGGGAGTTCGAACGCGCCGGCAAGCTGACCTACTCCGTCATCCCGCAGCTCGCCAAGG
>JBPYEF010000501.1:0-12733 GCA_051985875.1 Hyphomicrobiaceae bacterium | reverse complement strand
TGCCTGGCGATTACAGTGGCGATTGCAGTGGCGCCGTCTCTGAGGATACATTCCCGCCCGAGCCGGGCCGGCAAGATAGCGGGCTGCATCCGTCGAACGTTCAGGTTTTCGGGTCTATCTGCAGGAGGCGCACGTGAGGAAATCGATCGCCGCGGGCTTGTTGGCGATGTCGCTGGTGGCGGCACCGGTGGGGGCGGCGGAGCAGAAGGCGGACCCGGATCTGGCCGCATTCCGCGCCGCCTACACCTCGGGTGATGGTCTATCCTACGTCGTGATCAAGGACGACAAGGGTGAACATATCTATCGCTACGGGGATGCTTCCCGCCTGACGGCGAAGAAGAACCCGCGCGGTTACATGCTGTTCACCTGCAACGCGCCGCACGTGTTCATCCCCGAAAAGCCGGAAGACAAGTCGGCGCTGGAGCACGCCGAGGTCGTGAAGGCCGGTGATCCGCGCTTTGCGGAGCTCGATGCGAAGTATCTTTCCGGCTGCCATAACCCGCTGGTCAAGTCGGCGGTGCCGCAGAGCAAGCAGACGACGCACTAGGGCCCCGACACCGCCACGCGCATGCGGTGCGATGCGCCAGGGGGCCGCGCTTGCGCGGGCACCAGCGCATAATCCGCGGCCGGGGCGCGCGCGCAGGTGGCGCAATGCATTGTGCGGGGACTGCTGGAGGCGCCCCCGTGCCGGAGTAGCGCCGCAACATGCCGCAAACGCACGCGTGGATCGGTCGCTCGCTTGAGCGCGTTGAGGACGCGGCCCTGCTCACGGGACGCGGTCGCTTCATCGACGATCTCCCCACGCCACCGCGGACGCTGCATGCGGCAATTCTGCGCTCCGCGCACGCGCACGCGCACATCCGGGCGATCCGAATTGGATCGGCGAGAGCGGCCGATGGCGTCGCAGCAGTCGTCGTGGGCGAGGATGTTGCGCGGCTCACTGCAAGCCTTGGCGTCGCCGTCAGGATCCCCGTCAGCTGCTGGCCAATAGCCGTGGAGCGCGTGCGCTATGTCGGAGAGCCTGTCGCCGTCGTCGTCGCAACGGACCGCTATCTCGCCGAGGACGCACTCGACCTGATCGAGGTCGACTATGAGCCGCTGCCGCCGGTGATCGAACCGCGCGCCGCGGCCGAGCGGCACGCCCCAATCATCCACGCCGAACTCGATGGCAACGTCGCGAGTGACCGACGCTTTCGCTACGGCGATCCGGAGGCCGCCTTTGCCGGCGCCGCGCACCGCATCGGCATTGACGTGCAGTATCCGCGCAACTCCTGCACGCCGATCGAAACCTTCGGAGTGCTCGCAAGCTACGACCCGTACGCTGACGCTTACGATGTGCTCGCGAATTTCCAGGGTCCCTTCAGCATCCACCCGGTGATCGCGCGGGCACTGAGGGTACCGGGCAATCGCCTGCGGCTGCGCACGCCACCCGATTCCGGGGGCAGCTTCGGGGTCAAGCAGGGCATCTTCCCCTACCTGGTGCTGATGGGCGTGGCGGCGCGCATCGCCGGCCATCCCGTCAAATGGATCGAGGACCGGCTAGAGCATCTTGCGGGGTCGGTGTCTGCGGCCAACCGTTGCATCAGGTTGGACGCAGCAGTCGCGGCGGATGGGCGCATTGACGCCTTGGCATGGGACCAAATCGAGGACGTCGGCGCGCACATGCGAGCGCCCGAACCCGCCACCCTCTATCGCATGCACGGCAACCTGACGGGCGCTTATGACATTCGCCACGTCTCCGTGCGCAATCGCGTCGTCTTCACCAACAAGACGCCAACCGGGCTCAACCGCGGATTTGGCGGACCACAAGTCTACTTTGCGCTCGAGCGCCTGATGCAGCGCATTGCGCGCCAGCTCGGCATCGATCATCCCGAGCTGATAAGGCGCAATCTGGTTCCCGCCGACCGGTTTCCCTACCCTACCGCGACCGGCGGCTTGCTCGATTCCGGCAACTACCAGCAGGCGCTCGAACTCGCGCTCGGCGAGGAACGGGTCGCAGCATTGCGGGCGCGACGCGACAGGGCGCGCAGCGAAGGCCGTCTCTACGGCATCGGCTATGCCGCCATCGTCGAGCCGAGCGTCTCCAATATGGGCACGTGACGGCCGCGTTGACAGCGGAGGAGCGGCGCAGCGCGGGGCCGAAAAATGGGGCGCAAGCGACCGCAACCGTGGCGCTCGATGCGCTCGGCGCCGTCAGCGCCCACGTCGCCAGCGTGCCGCAGGGCCAGGGGCACCGCACCGTGTTGGCGCAGGTCATAGCCGAGGAACTCGGCCTGCGCCCGCAGGACGTCTCCGTCGTCACCGAATTGGATACCGCCAGGGACGCCTGGTCGATCGCTTCCGGCAACTATGCGAGCCGCTTCGCCGCGGCGGTCTGCGGCGCAGCACACCTGGCCGCCAAGCGCCTGAAGGAGCGCCTGACGCGCATGGCGGCCGCGCAGCTCAATGTGCCCGCCGGCGAGATCGAGTTCGCCGCCGGCCAAGTGCGCGCGCGCGCCAATCCGGGCAACGCGATCTCCTTCGCACGACTGGCGGCGAGCAGCCATTGGGCACCCGCGACCCTGCCTCCCGATGTTGCGCAAGCCATGCGCGAAACCGTGTTCTGGACGCCGCCCGAACTGACGGCGCCGAGCGATGACGACAGGGTCAATTCCTCGCTGTGCCACGGCTTCATTTTCGATGTCTGCGGGTTGGAGGTCGACGCCGTGACCGGGGCGGTGCGCATCGACCATTATGCCACCATGCACGATTGCGGCCGGATCTTGCATCCGGGCATGGTCGCGGGGCAAATTACCGGCGGCTTCGCCCAAGCGCTCGGCGCGGCGCTGTATGAGGAGTACGCCTATGCCGCGGACGGCACCTTCCTGACCGGGACGTTCGCCGACTACCTCGTGCCGACGGCCATGGAAGTACCGGTGCCGCAGATCCTGCACGCGGAAACGCCGTCGCCCTTTACCCCGCTCGGCGCCAAGGGCGTGGGGGAGGGCAACTGCATGAGCACCCCGGTGTGCATTGCCAATGCGGTGGCCGACGCGCTGAACCTCGATGACGTCACTCTACCCCTCACCCCCGCGCGGCTGGCGGCGGCGATCGCGCCGCCGGAGGCGGAAATTCCCGCCATGCGCGGGGCTCGTCCTGTCCCCGAGCGTGCCCTCGAGGGCAGGGGTACGGTGCGCGTCGCGGCTCCTCGGGAGGCGGTCTTCCACGCCCTTCTCGATCCACAGCACTTGGCCGCGATCATTCCAGGGTGCCGCCACTTCGTGCAGGTCTCGGACACCCACTTCCGGTGCGAAGCTGCCCTTGGCGTTGGGGCCGTGCAGGGGCGCTATCGGGCCGAACTGCACCTTACCGAGCTCGTCCCTGGTGCGTCGGTTACCCTCACGGGAAGCGCCACGGGCGGGCTTGGCTGGGCCGCGGGCAGTGGAAAAATCGCGTTTGCGGACGACGTGGCGGGCGGCACCATCGTCGATTACGCCTACGCCGTGGAGATCGGCGGCAAGGCGGCCGCAGTCGGCGGTCGGCTGCTCGACGGCGCGGCCCGCATCGCCATCCGCCGCTTCTTCGACGCCCTGGCACAGCGGCTCGGCGCCTCTACTCCGCTCTGGCGGCGCACGCTCGGGCTGCTGCCGTGGAGGGGAAGAGCGCGATGAAGCCGCCGCGCTTCGATTATGTGCGCGCTGCCGCCCTCGCCGAGGCCCACGCGGTGCTTGCCGCCGAGGGCAGCGCGGCACAGATCATCGCCGGCGGGCAAACCCTCCTCCCCCTGCTGTCGATGCGGCTTGCGCGCCCCAAGGTGCTCGTCGACATCATGCGCATCGGCGAGCTGGCGCGACTGGAGGAGGCCGACGGCGCCATTCATGTGGGCGCGGCGACGCGCCAGGCCGAGCTGCTGGCGTTCCCCGACCTCATCACGCGCCAGCCAATCCTGGCTGCCGCCTTGCCGCTGGTCGGCCACGCGCAGACGCGCAGTCGCGGCACGGTGTGCGGCTCGGTTGCGCACGCAGACCCGAGCGGTGAACTTCCACTGGCTCTCGTCGCGCTCGGCGGCACGATCAGCTTGTCGTCGCGGCGGCGCCGGCGCACGCTCACAGCCGATGAGTTCTTCCTCGGACCGATGGCGACCGCGCGCCGCCAGGACGAGATGATTGCTGCGGTTGCCTTTCCGACGGCAAAGCCCGGACACGGCTATGCCTTCCGCGAATTCGCGCGCCGACATGGCGATTTCGCCATTGTCGCGTGCGCCGCCGTGGTCACCCGCACCACTACGCGATTGGCGGTCGGCGGCGTCGGCGACCGGCCGCTTGCCCGCGCTTGGGGCGGCATTTCCGAGGCTGCCCTCGACGCGGCCCTCAACGAACTGGCGCACGATCTCGACGCACGGGAAGATGTGCACGCAAGCGCTCGGTTCCGGCGCGATCTCGTGCGCCGTCTCGGACGCGTCACGATTGCGGAGGCACGGCAATGCCTCGCCTGAGCGCCACGCAGCGGCATCGGCTGCAATTTGAGCTCAACGGCCGCTGGGTGAGCGCCGAGGCCGAGCCGCGCACGCTGCTGACCGACCTGCTGCGCCACGGCCTGGGGCTCACCGGCACCCATGTCGGTTGTGAGCACGGCGTGTGTGGCGCCTGCACCATCCAGATCGACGGCCGACCGGCGCGCGCCTGCCTCACCCTGGCGGTGCAGATCGACGGCAGCCGCTTGCGCACCGTCGAAGACCTTGCGCCGGAACCCCACCGGCTCTCCGTGCTGCAGGAGGCCTTCCGCCGCCACCACGCCCTGCAATGCGGCTTCTGCACGCCGGGAATGCTGATGTCCCTCGATGCCTTCCTGAACGAGCACCCCGACCCCGACGAACCGGCGCTGCGCACCTACCTCAGCGGGCATCTGTGCCGCTGCACCGGTTATGTGCCGATCGTTGCTGCCGCGCTCGACGCCGCGCGCACGCTGCGCGGGGCCAGCCATGCTTGATCTCGGCCTGACCCTATGCGCCGCCGTAGCGCGCGACCCGCATGCCCTCGCCGTCGTCGACGGCGAGCAGCGCATCACCTATAGCGAGCTGCATCACGCCGTCTCCGGTCTGCTCGCAAGCTTCGACGACCTCGGCCTGGTGCAAGGCGACCGCTTGGTCACGTTGCTGCAAAATCGCCTCGAGGCCGCGACCCTGCACTGGGCCTGCCAGCTCGCCGGCATCGTCATCACGCCTCTCAATTGGCGCACCAAGGCCGCAGAGCTCGATTTTTGCCTTGCGGATGCGGAGGCGAAGGCGCTGGTCTATGAGCACGCGGCCGCGGACGCCGTTGCCCACTCCAGCCGGGCACGCCGCACCGTGCGCATTGCCCTCGACGCCCAGGCGAGCGGCGAGCTGCCCTTTCGAGATGCCGTCGCACGGCCGGCGCCAGCGGCGACGCCGCGTGCCGGACCCGAGCAGCTGTCGGTGATATTCTACACCTCCGGGACGACCGGTCGGCCGAAGGGCGTGCCGCGCCGGCACCGCGCCGAACGTGCGGCTGCCGTGGCGCACGTCGCGCAAAATCTCTACGGCCGCGCGGAACGCACGCTCGGGGTGATGCCGCTTTACCACACGATGGGCGTACGCGCGCTGCTGGCGATGGCGCTGATCGGCGGCACCTTCGTGTGCCTGCCGCGCTTCACCGCCGGCCGCGCGCTCGAGCTGATCGCCAGGGAGCGCATCACCAATCTCTACCTGGTGCCGACGCTGTACCACGACCTCCTCGAGCATCCCTCGTTCGCGACCAGCGATCTGCGTTCGGTGCGCAAGCTCGGCTTCGCAGGCGCGCCGATGACCGACGCCCTGCTGCGCGGCCTCGATGCGGCCTTTAGGCCGGAGCTGTTCGTCAACCACTACGGTTGCTCGGAGATCTACACCCTCACCGTCGACCAGTGTGCCGCGGCAAAGCCTGGCTCGGCCGGGCGCGCCGGCCTCAATCAGGTGGTGCGCGTGGCGCGGCTCAACGCGCCATCGCCGCGGGAACTCGCAGCACCGGGAGAGGAAGGCGAGATCCTCGCCCTGCTCGCCGGCGACGAAGCGTTCGAGGGCTATTGGCGTCGGCCCGACGCGGATGCAAAGGCCCTGCGCGAGGGTTGGTACTTTACCGGCGACACGGGCTACATCGACGGCGACGGCGACCTGTTCGTCACCGGTCGCGTTGATGATATGATTATTTCCGGAGGCGAAAACATCTCCCCGGTGGAGATCGAACGCTGCCTTTCCCTGCATCCCGGCGTCGCGGAGGTCGCCGTCGTCGGTCTGACCGATGCTCGCTGGGGCAGCGTCGTCACGGCGTTCATCACGCGCCGCACGCCGGTCGAACGGGACGAGCTTGACGCCTTCTGCCGCGCCTCCGGCCTTGCCGATTTCAAGCGCCCGCGCCGCTACGTTTTCGTTGCGGGCCTGCCGAGGTCGCCGGTCGGCAAGCTGCTGCGCCGGAAGCTCATAGCGGGTGAGTACGACGTTGAATCACCGCCGCAATCGGACGCGAAAGGAATGCCCACGTGAGTGAACCGCTCCGCTCTGCCGATCCCCGCCTTGCCGCACTAGACGGCTTTCGCGTCGCGATCGACGCCGCACGCGCGCGGGCCGACATTATTCTCGATCGCCCGCCGCTCAACGTCATCGAAATGGCACAGCGCGAGCAGCTGCGCCTGGTATTCGAGGCCCTGGATGAGGATGCGCGCGTGCGCGTTCTCGTGCTCAGAGCAATCGGCGAACACTTCTCGAGCGGCGGCAACATCCGGGGCTTTATCGAGGCGACGCCCGAGCACGTCGCCAAGCTTGCCTGGAACATCGCCGCGCCGGCCCGCTGTACCAAACCGGTGATCGTCGCCAATCGCGGCTACTGCTTCGGCGTGGGCTTTGAGATCTCGCTGGCGTGCGACTTTCGCATAGCATCGGAGACATGCCTGTACGCACTACCCGAGCAACGGCTTGGCCAGATCCCGGGCTCGGGAGGAGCGGCGAGGCTGCAAAAGATGGTCGGCATCACCCGCACCAAGGACATGGTCATGCGCTCGCGGCGCATTTCTGGGCGACAGGCGTACGAGTGGGGTGTGGCGACCGCGTGCGTCCCGGACCCGGAGCTCGAAGCGGCGAGCGATGCGCTCGCCGAGGAATTGCTGGCATTCTCGCCCATCGCGCAGCGCACCGCCAAGAGCCTCCTCAACGACACCGAGGATGCGAGCCTTTCGGTAGCCATCGCGCTCGAGGGCCATTGCTATAGTCGGCTCAGGCAGTCGGACGATTTCAAGGAGGGTGTGGAGGCGTTCCACGCCAAGCGCAAGCCGGCCTTCCGCGGCAGCTGAAGGCTCGCGGCGCATCCGTCTCGGCGCTGCTAAGCCTGATCGAGGTCACCCTCCTGCGGTGCGGCCGCACCCAGGGATCATCGCGCGATAGAGCAAGGTCAGGTCATCGCAGCGCGACCCCCGCCGAGCCTCGGGGTCCTCGGTCGTCCGCGCCAGCGCTCCCCCGCTGCGTTCTAAACAGAACAGATGAACGCCGGCATTGGCCATTCGCCGCAACCAGGGAGCCTGCGGCGGATCACGCGCCCTGCGCCATCGCCGCGCTGCATCGGAACCGCTTTGCGTTGACTCGCGCGGCACAAGTAAAGCTATTGGCTGCAACGGCATCTTGCACAAGCGAGGAATACGGCATGGAAAGAGAACTCATCGAAACGCACAGCGAAGGCGTCGCGACGCTAACGCTGAACAGGCCCGATCGGCTGAACGCTCTGTCGTCAGAGATCATGGACGGCCTGCTCGAGGCGCTGCCGCGCCTCGCCGAAGACGTGTCGATCGGAGCCGTCGTGCTGACGGGGGCGGGACGCGCCTTCTGCGCCGGCGGGGACGTGAAGAGGATGGCGGAGGGCAGCGCCCACAGCAGCAAGGACGCGGTCGAACACCTGCGCGGCAGAATGGAGGCCTCCCGATTGCTGCATGAGATACCAAAACCGACCATTGCTATGGTCAACGGCCCAGCGGCCGGCGCCGGCCTTTCCCTGGCCCTCGCCTGTGACCTTCGCATCGCATCGACGTCCGCGCGCTTTGTCACCGCCTTCGCGCGCATGGGCTTTTCCGGCGATTTTGGTGGCAGCTACTTCCTCTCGAAGCTGATCGGTACCGGAAAGGCGCGCGAGCTGTACTTCACGAGCGCAGCGCTTGATGCACATCAGGCGCTCGCCCTGGGCATCGCCAACCGCACGGTAGCGGACACCGAACTCGAACAGGCAACCATGACTCTGGCGCGCGCGCTTGCGCGCGGGCCAAGGATTGCCCTCGGCCTGATGAAGCAGAACTTCAACGCCGCGGAGGCCGGCAATCTCGGGCTGCTCCTCGATCTGGAGGCGCAGCATCAGGTCGCAACGGGCAGAACCATGGACCATCAAGAGGCGGCGCGAGCCTTTGTCGAAAAGCGGGCGCCGGTGTTCCAGGGGAAATGACCGTCGCGTCAAGGGAGGCTCGCGGGCGAAACCGCGCCATGGCGCCGAACCGTCGTCGCGCCAACCCTGGGGTCCAATACGAGGTGTGCCGCTCACGCGACGCGACGGCGTGGCTTCGGCTTACCTCGCATCGGGCGCAAGGAGGCTTGCGGCCTGCGCGCTCCAGGCCCCGGATGCACAAGCACTTCCCTGGGCGCCAAGGCCTGATGACACTCGGAGCACACCATGATGGGATCAAAAGTCTTGCCGCACACATGATGTTCGTGCAGGACGGGTCGGCCGCGCTCATCGACCATGTGGCTATCGCCCCAGTGCACGATCGCCATCATGATCGGATAGAGATCGAGGCCCTTCTGGGTGAGGATGTACTCGTGTCTCTTCGGTGAGTCTTGATAGGGAACGCGGCGCAGAACGCCGAACCGAACCAGCTTCTTCAGCCGTTCGGCGAGCAGATGCCGCGTGACACCCAAGGCGGCCTGGAAGGCCTCGAAACGGCGCGTGCGCAGGAAGCATTCGCGCAGAATCAACAACGTCCAGCGATCGCCGATCACGGCCACCGTGCGGGCCACCGAACACGGCTCTTCCTCCAGCGCGTCCCACTTCATTAGCCTTCTCCGGTTTTTCCTCGGTTCTTATCCGATCGCATGCCCACTGCCTGGCCGAGTCATACCAGGCGCGGCCGTGGGTCATCTATTTTAGAACTATAAGGAGCAGCGCACCGCGTATGCGGTTCGCTGCCGCATCGGCCAAGCGCCAACCCGCGAGGAGGCCGCGCAAGGCTGCCGCCCAAGGCCGCGTTTCCCAAGGCCTACCTCGCCGAGATCGTCCTCCGGCGCGTTCGACGAGCGAACCGGCGTCAAGTTCGAGTATGTCCCGATCCTGCTCAGCGGTAGGGCTACCAACAACAAATCGCCCTTCGAGTCCCCTGCGTGGATTCAAGAACAGACCCCAGTGCCAGGCGCGGGAAACGCGCTTCCTTCGCCGCCACGGCAGCATCACGGCGTTCCAGCAAAACCCGCTCTTCCCGGTCGACGCCCGGCGCTGATGCGGGCACGCTCCGGGACCGGAATGGCTCTCAGGCCTCGCGCCGGATGGACTCCCCGGGCGCCGCGGGCCGATTGGCCATCTTCGCGCGGATGTAGGCGGGCCGCGCGTGGATGCGCGCAAGGTACGGATGGGCGCCGTCGCAAATGCCGACACCGTAGCTGATGGCCCAGTCAAGGCACGTCGTCAGCAAAATGTCGGCACTGGTGAACCGCTCGCCCATCAGATAGCGGCGCCCGTCCGCAAGCGCCACTTCGAGGTAGCGCAGCTGCTCGCGAAAATACTCGCCCGCCTTGGAGACAACCTCGGGCGCGGTACCGTAGATATGGCCCAACCCATCCGCACTGTGCCGACGCATCACATAAAGGCTGGTGGAGTCGAGCTCCGCAACAATGAAAAAACACCATTCCAGCCACGCCGCATACTCCCGGCGCGCATCGGGGATCAACGCGTTCTCCTTGGTCGAATAGGTGCGTGAAAGATAGGCGACGATGGCCGCACTCTCCCCAATCGTGAAATCGTCATCTTGCAGCAGAGGTATCTTCTGACGCGGATTGAGCGCGGTATACTCTGGGGTCTTGGTGGCGCCGGTGCGCGGCCCTATGGGGCGGGTCTCGTAGGCGAGCCCGAGCTCCCGCATCGCCCAGTGCGCGCGGATCGTCCGGCTCGTTCCCACGCCCCAGAGGATCAGTTTCGGCGGCATGTTCATCCGACCACCTCGTCCGAACGACGACCTCGTGCGCGCGGCGTTCTGCGCCCGAGCATCGTGTCTGGCTTACACGGTAGCACATAAAGTTCTAATTCGGTATCGTCGAGTGGCGTGGGCCGCTTTGCGGCCTGCGCGCCGCGATTGCCGCTTGCAAGCTCGTGCGCCGGGCGTGCACCTGAGATTGACTAGTTCTAAAATAGAACGTTTAATGGGCTAGGAGCGGCGCTGCGGCTCCTAGCCGGCGCCCTTGGGGAAACGCCCTTGTCTGGAGGGAGACGCGTGAACGGCATGACGCGTGAATGTCGTCAAGGGTCGTCCCGGCAGCGCCGGTACCGGGGTTTCTGCGCCTTCCGCGCCGCGGCTGCCGCACGACCCGCCAGCGGATTTGCCCGACCGCGACCCTGCGCGATCGGCGGTCTGGACGTGCTCGGGCGCGCACGATCACCACGCGGGCATGATCAGTGTGCGAGACTATAGCCCGGGGAAAGTGGGCTGCGCGCGAAGCCTGAGCATGTGGGTCGACGCGGCATGGGCGCGGCTGTCCGGCTTGAGATTGGCGATGAGAAAGGCCAAAGAGCGATAGGGACAAAATAAGGCTAGGGGAGTGTCACATGACCGCGCCTCTTTGCGTCATCTCCGGCGTCGGACCTGGTACGGGTACGGCACTGGCCCGCCGCTTTGCGGCCGGCGGCTATGCCGTCGCCATGTTGGCCCGCAATCAGCGGCGCTTGTTCGATTTGCAGCAGACGTTGAGCGGCGCCAAATCCTATCCCTGCGACGTCAGCGATCCCGAGCAGATAGAGGCGGCAGCCAACGCCATTGAGCGCGATCTCGGCACGGCGTCGGTATTGATCCACAACGCCGTCGGCGGCGCCTTCGGGTCTTTTCTGACAATCGATCCCGCGGTGCTGAATAGAAATTTCCAGATCAACACCATGGGCCTCCTCCATCTGGCGCGACGCTTCGCTCCGGCGATGGCCAGCGCCGGACACGGCGCCATTATCGTCACCGGCAACACTTCCGCGCTGCGTGGCAAAGCCGACTTCGCAGGGTTCGCCCCGACCAAAGCCGCTCAGCGAATCCTCGCCGAAGCCATCGCCCGCGAGTTGGGGCCGAAAGGCGTGCATGTGGCCTATGTCGTCATCGACGCCGTGATCGACACCGCGCGGATGCGTGAGCGGTTCAAGGACAAGCGGGACGACTTCTTCATCAAGCCCGAAGCGATCGCCGACGAGGCGTGGCACGTGGCGCACCAGGATCGGTCCGCGTGGTCCTTCAATGTCGAACTTCGACCGCACGCCGAAAACTGGTAGCCACGTCTTGCGGACGTCCCGCACCGTCGGGCGGAAGCCATGGCGGATGCGCCGGCCAAGCGTGACACGAGCGAGGCGCCGCTCCTGGGCGGGCGCCAATCCAGCCGGTCCGGACCTCGCACGCCTTGATCGCCCGCGCGTTCGCCGGCACAGTATTGAGGGTCGTGCATTCCTCGCGAGCACCCGGGCCGGTTGCCCTCGCGACTTTTTGCGCACACGCCTTCGGGAAGGAAATGGGCGCGTTGCATGCGCCGAAGGATGCCGAGTGAGAAAACCTCGGTGAGATGATCTAATGAGACAAACTTGGTGAGACAATCTTGGTGAAACTAGGAGTCGCGCCGCAATGGCCAGAAAAAGTAAGGCACCATCACGTTCAGAGGGTCCCGAAATGTCGCGCAGCAAGGCCGCGCCTTGCTATTGGCTGTTCAAGTCTGAGCCCCAATCCTTCTCTTGGACGCAGCAAAAGTCCAAGGGCCGTAAGGGTGAGCCCTGGGAGGGCGTGCGCAACTTTCAGGCGCGCAAGAACATGCGATCGATGCAAATCGGCGACCGGGGCTTCTTCTACCATTCTGGGCAGGGCAAGGACATCGTCGGCATCGTCGAGGTCTGCGCCCTGGTCCACCCGGATGCCAGCGACGCGAGCGGGCTCTGGCAGTGCGTTGATGTGCGCGCGCTTGCCGACATGCCAAAACCCGTCGCCCTCGCCGAGGTGAAGGCCAATCCCAAGCTCGCCAAAATGGCGCTCGTCACTTCGTCGCGATTGTCGGTGCAGCCGGTGCGCACCGAGGAATGGCGCGAGATCTGCGCGATGGGAGGACTGGATCCGGAAAAACTCACGGCGCTGGCGCGCTCACATTGATGCTTCGAGCCGCGCGCCGCTGTCGGGCGCAGCGCAGCGCGTGACCCGCACTGGGTGATGCCGGCCCAATGGCGCAACAGGAACGATCACGACGGGGTCGCAGGCGCTAGGGTCGTACGTTGCGGCGCAAGTCCGCCGGATCCTTCCACATCAGGAAGTGTGGCCCTAGGCTTGCAATGTCGGCAGCGCCCATCTGCGCCATCGTGGTCGCGATCTCCTGCCGCAGGATCTGCAGCGCGCGCGCGGCGCCGGGCACGCCGCCAGCGGCTACGCCATAGAGCGTCGCTCTTCCCATGAACACGAACTTGGCACCGAGGCACAGCGCGGCGATGACGTCGGCGCCGCGGCGCACGCC
>JBPYEF010000500.1:0-7675 GCA_051985875.1 Hyphomicrobiaceae bacterium | reverse complement strand
GGATCGCGCCGCCGTCAATTCGCGAGGTGCTGCGCGGTGTTAAGCCGAGCACCGCGCGCGCCAGCGTCGACTTGCCGGAGCCGGATTCACCCACCAGCCCGACTGCCTCGCCGGAGCCGACGACGAGGCCGACGCCGTCGAGGGCACGCAGCCGCTGTCGCCCCGTCGCATAGCTGAAGGTCAGCGCCTCGACCTCAAGGATGTTGCGCAATGCTTACCTCTCGGCGCGCGGGTTGAGCGCGGAGTTGAGCGCATCGCCGAGCAGGTTGAAGGCGAGCACGGTTGCGAAGATCGCCACCCCGGGAAACAGCGAAAGCCACCAGGCGTTGAACAGAAACCGCTGCCCGCTGTTGAGCATCCGGCCCCAGCTGATGTCCTCGACACTGCTCAGGCCGAAAAAGCTCAGCGCCGCCTCGAGCAGGATCGCCTGTCCGACGATCAGGCTGCCGGCGGCCAGTGCCGGCGCCAGCGAATTCGGAACGACCTCGACGGCGAGGATGGTCGCTTCGCGGACGCCGAGACAGCGGACGGCGTCGACGAACTCGAGGCGCTTTACGCGCATCACTTCCCCGCGCATCAGCCGAGCAACCTGGGGCCAGGCGAGCAGGGCGACGACCGCCACCACCCGCGTCAACCCCGGGCCCGAAAGGGCGACGATGAGGGCGGCGAGGATGAAGCTCGGCACCACTTGAAACACCTCCGCGACCCGCATGAACAGCAGGTCGAGGGCACCGCCGTAAAACCCCGCGCTTGCGCCGACAAGAATGCCGAGCACGGTGGCGCACAGCGCAGCGGCGATGCCGACGCTGAGCGATACCCTGATGCCGTGGGCAATGCCCAGCAGCACGTCGCGGCCGAGCTCATCCGTTCCCAGCACGTGGCGTGCGGACGGCGGCTGCAGCACGTCGGAGGAGATGGCGTGCGGGTCCGGGAGGGGCAGCAGCTGCACCGCCACCATGACGGTGAGCAGCAGGGCGATGAATGCTCCCGCCACCAGGCCGGCGGGCTGGCGTGCGATCCTCTGCCAGAGATCACGCATCGGCACGCTGGCTCGTCCGGACGCGCGGATCGAGCACGCCATAGAGAAGATCGGTCACCACGTTGGCGATCACGACGGTGATGGCCGTAAACAGGAAGATGCCCTGCAGGACCGGGTAGTCGCGGTTGCCGACCGAGGTGATGAACAGATTGCCGAGGCCCGGCCAGGCGAACACCGTCTCGACCAGGATGGCGCCGGTAAGCGAGTAGCCGAAATTGTAGCCGATCACCGTCACCACCGGGATCATCGCGTTCGGCAGCACGTGGCGCCAGAGGACGGCGCGCCGGCTTAGTCCCTTGGCACGCGCCGTCAGCACGAAATCCTGGCCGATGGCCTCGAGCACGCTCGCGCGCGCGACGCGCGCAACCATGGCGACATAGTAGATGGTGACGCTGAGCATCGGCAGCACCAGATGCCACGCCGTGTCCAGAATCGCCGCCGCACCGGTCGGCTGGCTGCGCAGTGACATGGCCCCCTGCGCCGGTAGCCAGCGCAGCTTGACGGCAAAGACGATGACGAGAAGCTGGCCGAGCCAAAATATCGGCAGCGAGTATCCGACCAGGCTGGCAGCAGTGATCACGCCGTCATAAAGGCTGCCGGCGCGCGGCGCAGCGGCAAGCGCGAGGACCACGCCCAGCACCGCGGCGAGCGTGATCGCCGGCAGCATCAACAGCAGCGTCAGCTGCGCCCGGCCGAGAATGAGCGAGAGCACGGGCGCGCGATTGGCGAACGAGAAGCCGAGGTTGCCGTGCGCCACGTTGTACAGATAGAGCGCGAGCTGATGCGGCAGCGGCTGATCGAGGCCGAATTCCTCCCTTACCTGAGCAACGTAGCCAGCAGGCGTCGGGAAGTCGCCGACGAGCGCCTGCACCGGATCGCCCGGAACGAGGTGCAGCACCAGGAAATTGATGATCAGAATGGCCAGGACGATCGGCAGCGCCCACGCCAGGCGCTCGAGCAGATAAGAGCCCATCACGCCGGCGCCCGCTTATCGTCCGGGCGGAGAAGGCAGGCGAGGTCCTGCACGTCGGGCAGCGTCTCGAGCCGCTCCACGGCAGCGGTGATTGCCCGTCGCCGCGGCGCGCCGAGCACCGCATCGATCAGGGACGTCGTCTTGGTGGCATGCTCGGCGGCGCTAAGCGGGTTCTCGGGCGCGCCCTTGGCGAAGCGCACGTGGTGCTCCAGGCGCCGCCCGTCGGCCAACGCGATCTCCAGCGGCGGATAATCGCCCGCTGGAATGTTGCGATCCGCAAGCAGCTCGGTCGCTGCCATCAACCGCTGCACCTCGGGGTGCGACGTCTGCAAAGGCTCAAACTGATCGAGGGTCGCGCGACCGCTGACGGCCGCGACGGCCAGCGCATACTGCATGCTGAACTGGGCCTCTAAAAGGTTGGTCGGCGCAACGCGGTCGAATTGCCGGCAGAACTGGGCGTTGCCGTGCACCACCAGCCGCGCGATATCCGCGCCCGTCGCCTCCAGCTCCCGCATCATCTGCCACAGCGCATCGATGCCCGCATGTAACCCGCGACAGCAGGCGTACGGCTTGATCCCGGAGCGGGCGATGCGGAACTCGGTGCCGAGGCCGGCCAGGGCGAGCTGCGGCGTCGCCGAAGCACCGGCGTAGGTCGCATAAAACCCGCCCCACGGAGCTTCCAGCACTTGCCGCGGGCCAGTCATGCCTGCCTGCGCCAGCAGTGCAGCGCACGCCCCGTTCTCGGCAGCCTTGCCCGGGTGAAGGCGCTTGGTCATCGCCCCGTCGGCCAAGAAGGCCCAGATGCCGCCGGTGAAGGTTCCCGCGATGCCGAGCGCGTCGGCATAGGCCGCCGCGTCGAGCCCAAGGATTCGTGCCGCCGCGGCGGCGGCCCCGAAGCTGCCGCAGGTCCCTGTCGAATGCCAGCCGAGATCATTGTGCGGGCGGTAGCCGCCGGCTCCCTCGAGCACGCGGGCGGCGACATCGTAGCCCGCCAGCAGCGCGAGCAGTGCCTCCTTGCCGCTGCTGCGACGGAGTGCCGACATGGCCAACACCACGGGCACCACCACCGCGCCGGAATGGCCGCAGCCTCCAAAATCGTCGAGTTCGAGCGCGTGGGCGGCCGTGCCGTTGACGAGGGCCGCCTTGGGCGCCGGCAGGCGTGCGTGCCGGCCCCATACGCCTGCGGACCCCGAACTGCACTCGGCCGCGGCACGCGCCGCGCGGAGTGCTGCCTCGGCCACCGCACTTCCCGCCCCGGCGATGCCGGCGGCCAGAGTGTCGATCAGAAAGCGCTTTGCAAGCTCAACGGTTGCTTCCGGCACATCCTCGAGCCGGGCCTGCGACCAGTAGTCCGCCAACTGCTCGACCAGGGTCGCCTGCACTGCTTCCCCCGGCACGCCAGGCGTCGGGCGCGCACCCATCACTGCGCCAGCCATATTTCCTGCCACCACTGGTACACCGCCGCCTTCCACTGGTTGTGCAGTTCGACGCGCGACACGCCGATCTGCGCCTGTTGATGGATGGTGAGCACCGGCAGGTCGCGCGCCAGCACCTCCTGTACCTTGAAGTAGTACCTGGCGCGCTCCTGCTGGCTTGCGGCGTCGCGCCCCTTGTCGAACAGCGCGTCGACCTCGGCATTGGAGTAGCCGCTGGCGTTGTTGAAGTTCTGTCCCTGGCGGATTGCCTCGCTCGTGTAGGCGCGAGACACGCCGAGGGCGGGATCGCCGGCGGTCGAGTAGTTCTGCAGCGTCGCATCGAAATCGTAATCGGCATACACGCGTTTCAGCACGACCGGCCGCTCGGCGCCCTCGAGCACCGTTTTGATGCCGACGGCGAGCCAAAACCGCTGCAGCGCCTGTGCCAGTGCCGTATATTCCGCCCGCCCGGTATCGAACGACAGCCGGAGGGTGAAACGGGTACCGTCTGCGCCGGCCGGTAAGCCCGCCTCGTCCAGCAAGGCCGCGGCGCGGGAGGGGTCGTAGGGGTAGAGCTTGTCGTAGTCGACGGCGGGGTTGTAGGGCCAGCCGAGGCGCGTATCCATGATGCTCTTGCCGGACTGCCCGGTGCCGAGAAACACGTACCGCAGCACGTAATTGCGATCGATCGCGGTCAACAACGCCTGGCGCACTTTCGCCTGATCGAGCGGTGGCTTGCGCACGTTGAGAATGATCAGATCGACGCTCGGGTAGCTCACTTCCCGCAGCGAGAAGCGCGGATCTGCGTTCAGTAGCGCGTAGGCGCTCAGAGGAAAATAGTACTGGTCGATGTAGTCGACCTCGCCGGACTGCAGGGCCAAGAGGCGCGCCGACGGATCGGGAATGATCTTGATGACGATGCGATCGAGATAGGGCTGATCTTTCGTCCAGTAGGTGGGATTGCGTTCCAGGGTCAGATGATCGCCGCGTACCCACTCGGCCAGCCGGAAGGGGCCCTGTCCGACGGGCTGGCTCTGCGATGCTGGGTTCTTCAGCACCTCGCTGCCGCGGAAGACGTGCGCCGGCAGGATCGCCGCGTTCTGCTCGCAGGCGAGCGAGAACAGGAACGGCCCGAACGGGCGTGCAAGGTGGATCACCACGGTCTGCGGATCGGGCGTGTCGATTGCCGCAATCGCCTTGCCCGGGGCAAGAAACTTGGAGCCGTATTTCGCGCTCACCTCGGTGAGCGTGAACTTCACATCCTCGGAGGTCATCGGCACGCCATCGCTCCACGTCGCCGACTGAAGGTGCAGCGTGTAGGTGAGGCCGTCGGGAGCGATCTCCCAGGATTTGGCGAGCGCGGGCACGATGCGAAAGCCCTCGGCAAAGCGCACGAGGCCGTCGTAGAGCATGCAGCCCGTGAGCAGATCGGGAGCTCCGACCGTGACGTCGGGGTTGAGGGTCGCCGGGTCGGCTCCGACGACGACGATCGCGGTTCCGCCACGGCGCGGCGCCGGCTCCGCGGTGGCACTCGAGGTTGGCGACAGCAGCAGGGCGACCGTGGCGACGCACAGCGCTGCGGGCAGCGAGGGGAGGGCCATTGCGAGCCTCTTCCTAGCGCGATCAGCAGGGGCGCGACGCATCTGCAGCGCTTACGCTCGCGCCGCCAACAGCGCCAGCGTGCGCGCCATCTCGTTGCTCTGAATCATCAGCGCCTCGTCGACGCCGAGCCCCGGCTTCGACAGCATAAAGTCCGGCCTGCACGCAAGGCCGATGTGGCTGGAGATGCGCGCCGACTGGTCGGTCTCGTTTGCGGTTCCCCCGAGGCTCGAGCCCATTTGCTTGGTGCGACAGTAGAGCACGGCCTCGATGCTATTGTTGATGCCGCCGAGATCCGGGGTCTTGATCTGCACGTAGTCGCAGGCGGCGACGTCGGCAAACAGCTTCACGTCTTCCAGCGTGTTGCACCACTCATCGGCGATCACGCCAATCGCAATGCCCTTGTCCTTGAGCAGCGCCCGCAGCCGCTGCAGGTTGGCGATCTGCTCCTGCTGCGTGGCGGCGATGATCGGCGACTCGACGAGCAAGTCATAGGGGTGCGCCGCCTGCACCAACCTTCCGAGATACGCGGCGAGCGGCTCCATGCGCATGCTGAACAATTCCCCGAGCGTGCCATAGACGTCGAGGTGAATACGGGGGGCATAGTCGGCATCGCCGATGGCGGCGATCCGCTTGGCAACGCCACTGGCAAATTCGAGCAGCTTCTCGCCGTTGCGGCCGACATGCTCATCGACGATGGTGAACGAGGCGTGCGGCAGCAGCTCTACGCGCTTCAATATCATGCGATCGAGCTGCAGCGGATCGTCCTTGTGACCGGAGGCAAGAATCGGAATTGGCGCCCTGGCGATGGTCGCGCCGTATTCGGCGGCGATCACCTCCGCCATGGTCCTCTTCTGCGCCAATGCGGTGGCATGCAACAACGCCTGCGTGATACCGTAGCGCAGCGCGGTGTGCAGCGGCCTCCCGGCATGGCGGCGGGCGTCGAACTTCCGCGCGTTGTTGCGGAAGGCGTCGACGGCAAGACCGCGCAGGTCCGGGGCGATGTCGCGCTGCAGAACCTCGATATGGTCCTGCGCGCGAAACGCCGCGTCGCGTCCGGCAACGCCGGCGAGAATGACGTCGGCGCAATCGCCGAAGGCAATCTGACCGTCCTCCAGTTCGAGCATCACGGAAATGATGCTGGCCGGCTCGACGATCTTGGTGAAACCCGGAGACAGCGCCTTGCCATGGAAGATGAAGCCGTCTTGCCGCGCACCCGACTTGATACCCATTAAGTCGCGATGCATGTAA
This sequence comes from Hyphomicrobiaceae bacterium, assembly GCA_051985875.1. GTDB lineage: Bacteria > Pseudomonadota > Alphaproteobacteria > Rhizobiales > Hyphomicrobiaceae > AWTP1-13. The sequence goes on along the minus strand of JBPYEF010000500.1, from coordinate 1,398 downwards.
CCCGACCGCCCGACCGCGCAGATCACCGTTCTTATGCGCATTTCCCCCTCACCTTTCTGAAGCTCACGCGTGCTGCGGCATTGCCCGAGATTAGTTCACGTGCGCGTGCGGCACAACCAACCGCGCCGGTCGCCGCCACGGCGCACCCTGCGCGTTGACAGGGGGGGTGAGCCAATTCCATCATCCGCCACAGCGCCACACCAGGAGGCTCCGTTGCCCGCAGCCGCCGTTCAGCGAGCGACCGCCCCGCCGCACAACCTGGACAGTGCGCGCATCCTGCACTTCTACCGGATGATGCTGCGCATCCGCGCCTTCGAAGAGGCGGCCCTTGAGGGCCTGGCGCAGAAACTCGTAACGGGGGCGATTCACCCCTCCATCGGCCAGGAGGCCGTCGCCGCCGGCGTGTGTGGCAACCTGCAAACGACCGATATCCTGCTTTCGAACCATCGCGGCCATGGGCATGCTATCGCCAAGGGCGCAAGCATGCTCGCCATGATGTGTGAACTGTTCGGCCGCGACGGCGGGACCTGCCGGGGCAAGGGTGGGTCGATGCACATCGCCGATTTCGGGGCGGGCATGCTGGGTGCCAATGGCGTGGTCGGCGCCAACATCCCGATCGCCGTCGGCGCGGCGCACGCCATCCGCCTGCAAAAAGGCCGGCAAATCGTCGCCTGCATCTTCGGCGACGGCGCGGTCAATCGCGGGCCGTTTCTGGAAGGCCTCAACTGGGCGGGCGTATGGCAGCTGCCGATTCTGCTGGTGTGTGAGGACAACGGCTTTGCCGCCACGACCCGCAGCAGCACGATGACCGCCGGAGCCGGGCCGGCCGCACGCGCCGAGAGCCTCGGTATTCCCGCCCTCGACATCGACGGCAACGACATCCTCGCCGTCGATGAAGCGGCCCGGCGCCTGATCGGCGATGTGCGAGCCGGCGGCGGCCCGCGCTTTCTGGTATGCAAGACCTACCGCCTGTGCGGCCACACCGGCGCCGATCCCGCGGCGTACCGCAGCAAGGACGAGCTCGACGCGGCGTGGGGCTGCGACCCGATCGCGCGCGCAGAGGACCTGCTGACCGGCTGCGGCATCGAGCGGGCCGAGCTCGAGGCCGCCCGCGCCGCGGCGCGCGCCGAGAGCGCGGCGGTGTTTGCGGCAGCGGCGGCCACGCCCAGTCCGTCGGCGCAACACGCCCTTGCCGACGTGCAGGACCTCGGTGATCCGCGATGCGAGGCGTTTTGAATGGCGAGGATCAGTTACGCGCAGGCGTCGCGGCAGGCGATTTCCGAGGAGATGCGGCGCGACGCCACGGTGTGGGCCGTCGGGGAGGATCTCGGCCGGGGCGGTGTGTTTGGCCAGTATGCTGGCTTGGCGGTGGAGTTCGGCGCCGAGCGCATCGCCGAC
>JBPYEF010000499.1:0-6348 GCA_051985875.1 Hyphomicrobiaceae bacterium | reverse complement strand
AACACCGAACTTCCTGGGTCAGCGAACCCTGTTCGCCGATCGCGCACGCCCCCGCGCCGGACAAGGCGCTGAGCGCCACCGCCCAGCCAAGCCGAGATCCCCCAGGCGGGCGTTGCGGCGGGCATGCCCGATGGTTCATAATGATCGTATATAATAATGTGCGGGAAGCGATAGCCTGCGCGGGCGAGCCTCCGCGCACGGCGGGGGATTGCCGCTGCGGTCGACCGGTCCGGTTGCGCCCGCTCCCCGCCCTCCAACCATGGACAGCGTGACCCATGCTCGATGCAATGCGACGCGGCGCGGTAAATTGGCTGGCCAAGATCCTGCTCGGCTTGCTGATCGTCGCCTTTGGGATCTGGGGCGTCGCCGACGTGTTTCGCGGCTACGGGCGCGGAACGCTGGCGCGCGTCGGCAATACCGAGATCTCCATCGATGAGTACCGCCAGGCCTATCAGGATGAGCTCGCTGCCATCTCGCGTCGCATCGGCCGCCGCCTGACGCCCGATCAGGCGCGGATGCTCGGTCTCGAACAGCGTGCGCTATCGCGGCTGGTCGGGGGTGCTGCGATCGATGCGCACGCGCGTGAGCTGCGCTTGGCACTTTCGTCCAAGGGCATTGCCGACATCATCCGCACCGACCCGGCCTTCCACGATGCAAGCGGCGCCTTCTCTCCTGCCGCGTTCCAAAGCTATCTGCGCCAGATCGGCAACTCGGAGGCGGGCTACGTCGCGCTGCGCCGCAAAGACGAGCTGCGCGACCAGATCACCGAATCCCTCCTCGGCGGGGTCAACCCTCCCGAGTTGCTGATCGACCAGTTGTATCGCTACCGCAACCAGACGCGCGTCATCGAGTTCTTCACCCCTGATTTCGACAAGCTGATCAAAGTCGCCGAGCCGGACGAGGCGAAGGTCAGGGAGTACTACGAGAACAACAAGCGCCAGTTCATGGTCCCGGAACTGCGCAAGATCAACCTGCTCGCTCTCACCCGCGCCGAGGTCAAGACCCGCGTTCCGGTCTCCGACGACGACGTCGCGGCGGCCTACGAGCAGGACAAGGCCAAGTACAGCATCCCGGAGAAGCGGCGCATTGCGCAGCTTTCCTTCCCGGACATGGCTTCCGCGGAGAAGGCCTACGATGCGCTCGCCAAGGCCAAGGACTTCAAGGAGGCGGCGACCAAGCTTGGCTTCAAGGAGAGCGACTTCGACCTCGGGCTGCTGGCGCGCGGAGATATGATCGACGGCAAGATCGCCGACGCCGCCTTCGCCCTCAAACAGGACGAGCTGTCGAAGCCGGTCGCAGGCCAGTTTTCGATCGCCCTGCTGTACGTCACGGACATCGTTGCGGGCAAACAGCGCACCTTCGAGGAGATGAAGGGCGAGATCAAAGACCGCCTGGCGGACGAGCGCGCCACGGATGAGATGCAATCCCTGCGCGACAAGATCGAGGACCAGCGTTCCGCAGGCAAGTCTCTGCAGGAGATCGCCCAAACCCTCAACCTGCCGTTCCGGGAAGTCCCGGCAATCGATCGCCACGGCAACGGTCCCGACGGCAAGCCGGCGGTCGATGTCGGCGATGCAGGGAAGATTGCGCAGGCCGCCTTTGCCGGCAGCGCCGGCATCGAGGGAGAGGCGGCTGAGCTTCCCGATGGCGGCTATGCCTGGGTCGACGTGCTCTCGCTCATTCCAGAAAAGCAAAAGCCCTTCGAGGAGGTAGCCGGCGAGGCGAAAGCCGCCCTGATCGCCCAGGAGCGGCGCAAACAGGTCGTTGCCCTCGCCGGGCGACTCGCCGAGCGGCTGAATAAGGGCGAGGACATAGCGGCGCTCGCCAAGGAGACCGGCGGCACTCTCGAGAAGACGCCGCCCGTGACGCGCACCGCGTCGGCGCAGGGCCTGACGCCGAACGCGGTGCAGCAGGCCTTCGCGCTGCCCAAGGGCGGGGCCACCGCCGCGCCGACCCAGGATGGCAGCGGGCGCACCGTCTTGCGGGTCGCCGAAGTGATCGCCGCCCCGGCCCCGACGGCAGAGCAGACCCAGCAACTCAAGGAGGAGTTGGCAAACGAGCTCAAGGGAGACGTGCTCGGCGAGTACGTCGAGGGGCTCGAGGCGCGCTACGGCCTGTCCGTCAACACCGAGGCTGTCAAGCAGACCCTCGGCACGGATGGTCAGCAATCGGATGTCGATTGATTCGCCGCACGCCAAACCGATCAAGCGGACGCCGCCATGACCAAGTTCGAGCTCCTCAGCGGCACGTTCGAAACCTCGCCGGGGCGGGCAGCGTTTCTCGCGCGCTACCGCCAAGGTGTGCCGCAGGTGGTCTTTACCCGCCTGATCGCCGATCTCGAAACCCCGGTCTCGGCGGCCCTCAAGCTCGCCGACGGCCGGCCGATGAGCTGCCTGCTCGAATCGGTCGAGGGGGGTGCCGTGCGCGGACGCTACTCGATCATCGGCATTGCGCCCGACGTCGTGTGGCGTGCCCGCGGCAACGTCGCCGAGATCAACCGCCAGGCCCTGACCGACCCCGACGCCTTCGTGCAGGAGACGTTGCCGACGCTGTCCTCGTTGCGCGCGCTCCTCGCCGAGGCGCGCATCACGCTGCCGACGGAGCTGCCGGCGATTGCCGCCGGGGTGATCGGCTACATGGGCTACGATGCCGTTCGCCTCGTCGAGCACCTGCCGAACGCGCGGCCGGACGCGCTCGCCATCCCCGACAGCATCTTCGTGCGTCCAACGCTGATGGTCGTCTTCGATTCGGTCAAGGACGAGATGATCGTGGTCACGCCCGTCTATCCACGTCCCGAGATCGACGGCTCTGCCGCGCACGCGGCCGCGGTCGAGCGCCTGCACAGCGTCGTCGCCGCACTCGACCGGCCCTTGCCGCATGCCATGAGCATGTCGGGTGCCGAGCTGGCTCTGCCGACCCCGGTGTCCAACACCACGCCGCAGAAGTTCAAGGCGATGGTAGCGCGCGCGAAGGACTACATCGCTGCCGGTGACGCCTTTCAGATCGTGTTATCGCAGCGCTTCTCCGCTCCCTTCACGCTGTCCTCGTTCGCGCTGTACCGCGCGCTGAGGCGCACCAATCCCTCGCCCTTCCTGTTTCACCTCGACTTCGGCGCCTTCTCCCTGGTCGGCTCCTCGCCCGAGCTGCTGGTGCGGGTGCGCGATGGGGAGGTGACCATCCGTCCGCTCGCGGGCACGCGGCGGCGCGGTGCGACACCGGCCGAGGACAAGGCCCTGGAGAAGGAGCTGCTGGCCGATCCCAAGGAGCGGGCCGAGCACCTCATGCTGCTCGACCTTGGACGCAACGATGTGGGACGCGTCAGCGAAATCGGCTCGGTGCGGGTCACGGAGAGCTTCGCCATTGAGCGCTACAGCCATGTGATGCACATGGTGAGCCACGTCGTCGGCCGCCTCGCACGCGACCACGACGTGATCGACGCGCTGCTGGCGGGCTTTCCGGCGGGCACGCTGTCTGGTGCGCCCAAGGTGCGCGCCATGGAAATCATCGACGAGCTGGAGCGGGACAAGCGCGGCCCGTACGCGGGTTGCGTCGGCTACTTCTCAGCCGACGGCGAGATGGACAGCTGTATCGTGCTGCGCACCGCCGTCGTCAAGGACGGGCGCATCGAGGTGCAGGCGGGTGCCGGCATCGTCGCCGACAGCGACCCCGATGCCGAGCAGCAGGAGTGCGAGTTCAAAGCGAGGGCGCTGTTCAAGGCCGCAGAAGAGGCCGTGCGCTTCGCCAAGCTCGCCGGGCGAGCGCGCCCTTCGGGCTGAGCGCAGCCGCGGCAATTCCGACCATGGGGCGCGGGGCGGCAGCTCATGGAGGGGAATGCTTGCCCGTGGGCTCCGCGCCGGCAGTAGGCTATCTTCTCCTCCATGCTCAGCCTGCTGCTTCTGCGCCATGCCAAGTCGCGTTGGGATGATCCGGGCCTTGAGGACTTCGACCGTCCCCTGGCCGCCCGGGGCAGGGAGGCTGCCGTGCGCATGGGCGCCTACATGGCGCGCCAGGGATTGGCCCCCGCGCTGATCCTGTGTTCGAGCGCGGTCCGCGCCCGGCAAACGCTCGAACTCGTCCGGCCGCATCTCGGCGGCAATCCAGCGACGCAATTTGCCGATGGCCTCTACCTGGCGACGCCGGCCGCACTGCTTCAGCGTCTGCGCAAGCTCGGCGCTGACGTCGAGACCGTGTTGCTCATCGGCCATAACCCTGGCATGCACAATCTGGCCGTGAACCTGTCGGGCAGCGGGGAGAAGAAGAGCCTCGAGGCGCTCGCCGGCAAGTTTCCGACGGCCGCGCTCGCCGTGCTGACCTTCAACGAGCACGAGTGGTCGCAGATCGCGGCCGGTGGCGGGCGGCTTTGCGACTTCATGACCCCGAAGCGACTCACCTGAGCCTGCGGCACGAGGCAGCCACCGCGGCCGGCGTCGGTGTACCCTTTTGCCAAGGAGCGTCGGCAGCATCACCGCGCCAGCCGCTAGGCGTTCGCCATTCTCTGGCCTATAAACCTCAAACGCCTAGGCGCGCATTCGCGCTCGGCGATCTGAAGGTTGCGCCGGTATGCTGGTCCTGATCGATAACTACGACAGCTTCACCTATAACCTCGTGCACTTCCTCGGCGAGCTCGGCGCGAGGTGCGAGGTCTATCGCAACGACAAGATCACCACCGCCGAGGTCCTGAAACGCAAGCCAAAGGGCATTGTGCTCTCGCCCGGCCCGTGTACTCCCAACGAGGCCGGTATCTGCCTCGAGCTGATCAAACGCGCCGGCGCGACGATCCCGGTGCTCGGCGTCTGTCTCGGGCATCAGGCGATCGGACAGGCGTACGGAGGCGCGGTCGTGCGCGCGGACGTGCCGATGCACGGCAAGCTTTCCGAGATCACCCACTGCGGGCGGGGCGTGTTCAAGGGACTGAAGAAGACGTTCTCGGTCACACGCTATCACTCGTTGGTCGTTGCGCGTGAGAACCTTCCGGACTGCCTTGCCGTCACCGCACAGACGACGGCTGTCGCCGGCGCGTGCATCATGGGCCTGCAGCACAAGCATCATCCCGTGCACGGCGTGCAGTTCCATCCCGAGAGCATTGCCTCGGAACACGGGCACGCGCTGCTTGCCAATTTCCTCTCCCTTGCCGGCATGAGCCCGCGCCGGCGCAATGCGAAGCCGGCGCGCATCGCCGCATGAGCGAGAGGACCATGCCGGCCGCACCGCTGCAGCCTCCGCCGTCGCAGGAGCTGCGCCAGCTCATCCAAAAGGTGTCCAGCGGCGCCGCGCTGACGCAAGAAGAGATTCACAGCGCGCTCGAGCAGATGACCGCCGGCGCGGCCACGCCGGCGCAGATGGGCGCGTTCCTGATGGCGCTGCGCTTGCGTGGCGAAACGGTCGAGGAAATCACCGGCGCGGCACAGATGCTGCGCGCACGCATGAACCGCGTCGTCGTCCCCGCCGATGCCATCGACATCGTCGGCACGGGGGGCGATAGCCACGGCACGTATAACATCTCGACCTGTGCGGCGATCGTCGCCGCCGGGGCGGGCGCGCGGATCGCCAAGCACGGCAACCGCCGCGTCTCCTCCAAGTCCGGCGCCTCGGATGTGCTCGCAGAGCTCGGCGTCAAGCTCGACGCCCCGTTCGAGGTCATCGCGCGCTGCGTGGCGGAGGCCGGCCTCGGCTTCCTGTGGGCACCGCAGCACCATCCGGCGATGCGCCACTGGGCACCGATTCGCGGCGAACTCGGCATCCGCACGATCTTCAATCTGCTCGGGCCGATTTGCAATCCCGGCGCTGTCAGGAGCCAGGTGGTCGGCGTGTTTTCCCGGGATTGGGTCGAGCCGATTGCCAAGGTGTTGAAGAATCTCGGCGCCGAGCGCGTGTGGGTGGTGCACGGCCACGACGGGCTGGACGAGTTGACGACCACCGGGGCAACCGACGTCGCCGAGCTCAAGGCAGGCACGATTGCCACCTTCGAGGTGACGCCCGCGGACGCCGGCCTGCCGCCGGCGAGGCTCGCAGATTTGCGCGGCGGCGACGAGAAGGAGAACGCCGCAGCCATCCGCGCCGTCCTCGGCGGCAAAAGGACGCCGCTGCGCGACATTACCCTGCTCAATGCCGCCGCCGCACTGATCGTCGCCAACAAGGCCGCCAATCTGGTCGATGGCGTGGCGCTCGCCGCCCATGCAATCGAGTCGGGCGCGGCGGCTGGCGTGCTCGAGAAGCTGATCGCCATCAGCAGCGGGCGCGCCTGAGGGCAAGCGCGCGGCGCGGATCAGCCCGCAGCCGCCAGATCGATGGCGCGCCGGTACATGGTCATCGCCGCCTCCGGCGTGTTGTAGGCGGCATGCGCCGTCA
>JBPYEF010000498.1:0-11685 GCA_051985875.1 Hyphomicrobiaceae bacterium | reverse complement strand
TGCGGGAGATCGGCAAACGCTATGCCGGATCCACAACGGCGGCGGTCGACCGGCTGTCGCTCACCGTCGCCGCCGGAGAATTTCTCTCCCTCCTCGGCGCATCGGGTTCCGGCAAGACGACGACGCTGATGATAGTCGCGGGGTTCACTGCGCCCGATCACGGCCAAGTCTGGTTGGGCGAGCGCCCAATCCTGCATCTGCCGCCGGAGCAGCGCGGCATCGGCGTGGTATTTCAGAATTACGCGCTGTGTCCGCACATGAGTGCGTTGCGCAATGTCGCCTTTCCCCTGCACATGCGCAAGGTTGCCGCAACGGTACGGCGGCGGCGGGCCGAAGCCGCCCTGGAGCGCGTTGGCCTGTCGGGGCTCGGCCATCGCATGCCCTCGGAGTTGTCCGGGGGGCAGCAGCAGCGCGTAGCGCTTGCGCGCGCCATCGTTTTCGAGCCGGGACTGCTGCTGATGGACGAGCCGCTCGGCGCGCTCGACCGGGCACTGCGCGAGCAAATGAAGGCGGAGATCCGCCGCCTGCACCGCGAGCTCGGGATCACCATCCTCTACGTCACCCACGATCAGGAGGAGGCTCTGACGCTTTCCGACCGCATTGCCCTCATGCACCAGGGACGCATTGTGCAGCTCGGCACGGCGAGCGATCTCTACGAGCGCCCCGCGGACGCGTTCGTCGCCCGCTTCATCGGTGAGAGCACGCTGATTGAGGGCATCGCCGAGGAGGTCGCCGACGGCACGGTTGCCCTGCGACCGCTGGTGGGGGGCCCGCTGCTGCACGGGCGAGGGCAGGTGGACAAAGGTGCCGCGGCCATCCTCTTGCTTCGCCCGGAGAAGTTTAGCGTTGCACCGCTGCGACCCGGAGAGCCCGGGCTTGCCGCCGAGGTTGCCGATCTGCTGTATGTCGGAGACTCAACCCGCCTGCTGCTCAGGGTCGGCGCCGGCGTCGGGCTGACGGCCAAACTCCCCAACAGGCGGGACGTCTTCCGCCCGCAAGTGGGCGATCAGGTCCGCATCAGTTGGGCGGCGGAAGAGGCGCTGGTCCTGGCCGCCGCGCCACCGCGATTGCACGTCAATGGCAAACAGGAGACGAAACCATGTCCGGCAAAGAGCTGATCACCCGGCGGCAGGCCGTGCTCGGGGCCGCCACATCGCTGGCGGCCATCGGACCGTTCTTTCACGTTGCCCCTGCGCGCGCCGACAAAGGTGAGCTCGTCGTCGCCAGCTGGGGCGGCTCGCGCACGGCGGCGATGCGCGAAGTGATGTTCAAGCCGTTCGAAGCCGCAACCGGCATTCGCGTCAGGGACGACGGTCCGCCCGAAGCCGCCAAGGTCAAGGCCCAGGCGGACGCAGGCCATGTCGTCTGGGACATCCTGGACACGGACATACCGGCCATTCTGACCATGGCCAAGAACGACTTGCTGCTGAAAATCGATTACACAAAGCTCGACCAGGGCAAGCTCGACAAGATCCCCAAGGTGCTGCATCACGAGTACGGCCTCGGTCACCTGATCTACGGCTTCAACATCGTCTACAACACCAATACCTTTCCGACCGGCAAGCACCCCCAGTCCTGGGCGGATGTCTGGAATGGAGACAAATTCAAGGGCGGCCGCTCGTTCCCGTTCCGGGGTGGCATCTCGCCGCAACTCGAGGTCGCGCTCGTCGCCGATGGCGTTGCCATCGATCACGTCTATCCCCTCGACGTCGAGAGAGCATGGAAAGCGATGGACCGGCTGCGGCCGCTGGTCAGCAAGTGGTATGCAAACCACGCCGAGGCGATTCAATTGCTGTCGCGGGGCGAGGTCGACGTCGCCTGCACCATTGGGCCACGTGGCATTGTCGCCAAGCGCGAAGGGGCGCCGGTCGACGTCGAGTACGCGGGCGGCAAACTCGCACCCGACAATTGGGCGCTGGTGAAGACGGCCAAGAATACCGATGCCGCCTACCAGTTTCTGAATTTCGTGATCGACGGCAGGGTACAGGCCGAGTTCGCCAAGCGGATTCCGTATGGCCCGTCCTCTTCCGACGCCTTCAACTATCTGAGCGGGCCGGAGGCCAAGGACCTCATTACCAGTCCCGACAATCTCAAGCAGCAGTTCTGGACCGACATCGCCTGGTGGGGCGCGATCGGCCCCGACAACAAGACCAACCTCGAGGCCCAGACCGAACGCTACGCCAAGTGGATGGTCGAGAAGACGTGAGTTGACGGCATGATGCGGCCGTTTGTCGGCAACGGCGTGCAGGCGAGGCCCTGGCGCGCGCGCCCTGGGCTGATGCTGATCGGCGCGCTCGCCTTCCTGGCGGCGATCTATCTTGCTCCGATGCTGACCCTGATCGGCTGGGCATTCCGCGATCGAAGCGGCGGCGTGACCTTGGCGCAAGCCGTCAAGCTCGCCACCGAACCGAGCTATCACACGGCCTTTGTCACGACCTTTCGCACCGCCGCGATCACGACGGTGGTCTGTGCGCTGCTCGGCTATCCCCTGGCCTACGTGATGGCCACCGCCGGGGCTCGGGCGCGCAGCTTGCTGCTGACCGCCGTCATGATCCCGTTCTGGACCAGCGTGCTGGCACGCACGCTTGCCTGGATCATCCTGCTCGGTCGGCGCGGCATCATCAATGAGGCGCTGCTCGCCTCGGGGATCGCCAGCGCACCATTGCCGCTGCTGTTCAACAGCCTTGGGGTACAGATTGGCATGGTGCACGTGCTTTTGCCGTTCATGGTGTTGCCGATCTGGTCGCTGCTGATGCGCCTCGACGGCGCGCTACCCCTGGCGGCGCGCTCGCTCGGCGCCTCTCCGCTGCGCGCGTTCGCCTACGTCGTACTGCCGCTATCACTGCCGGGCCTGCTCGCCGGCTGCGTGCTGGTATTCATGCTGGCGATCGGCTTCTACATCACCCCGGCACTGCTCGGTGGCGCGCACGACATCACCATCGCCTCGCTGATCGAAATGGTCGTTCGCGACCTCCTCGATTGGCCGTTCGCGGCGATGCTGAGCCTTTCCTTGATGACGCTGGTTGCCGCAGCATTGGCAATCGGTGCCCTGCTCGTTGGGGCGGACCCGATCCTCGGCGCGGAGGGGAGAAGATGATCGCTGCCGGCTCGACGGCCGCTCACGAGGCCCGCCCGGCGGCCACTGACTGGGGTCGCCTGGCGCTGTGGCTCCTGGCGCTGCTCGTCGTCGTATTCCTGCTCGCGCCGATCCTCGTCATCCTCATCGTCTCGTTCGACCGGTCGACTCTGTTTGCGTTTCCGCCTAGCGCATGGTCGCTGCGCTGGTACGCGGCCCTGCTGCAGAGCCGGGAATGGCGCGAGGCGCTTTTGCTCTCACTCTGGCTCGCTGCGGCGGTCGCGGCTCTGGCGCTGCTGCTCGGGGTGCCTGCCGGCTATGCCCTGGCACGTGGACAGTTCCGTGGCCAACGCGTCATCGCCTTCCTCCTCGTGTCGCCGACCATTGTGCCGGTGATCGTGCTGGCGCTCGGGCTCTACGTCCTGTTCGCTCCCTTGGGCCTGATCGGCCGGCCGGCAGGACTGCTGCTCGCACATACCGTGCTGGCCTTGCCGGTGGTGGTGATCATCGTCGGGGCGCAGTTCCGGCGCACGGATGCCGCCGTCGAGCTCGCGGCACGCGCCTGTGGTGCGTCCTTCGCACGCACATTCTGGCACGTATCGCTGCCAGCGGTGCGCCCAGCCGTGCTGTCAGCCGGCGCGTTCGCGTTCCTGACCTCCTTCGACGAAGTGGTGCTCGCGCTGTTCCTCGGCGGCCCGGACGCCACCACGTTGCCGAAGCGCATTTGGGAGGCCGTGCGCTTCGAGCTCGATCCAACGCTTACGGCCGTCGCGTCGCTGCTCATCGCCCTGACGCTGCTGGTGCTCCTGGTCGCCGAACTCGGGCGCTCGCGCCGATCTGCCACCAAAGTCAAGGAGGGCTGACATGCCTTTGATCCCGAACGTGCCTGCCAAGCCGGCAAACCTGTCGGATCCGGCACCGGCTTTTCCCTGGCCGTCCGGCAAAAAATGCGCGGTGTTCAACTCCTTTGACGTCGACTCGGAAAGCGCTTGGATCGCTTACGATGTCCACAACGTCGACCGGCTCGTCACCATGTCGTTCGGAGGCTACGAGGCACGCGTCGGGATCCCGAAGATCCTCGAGTATTTGCGGTCGATAGAGCTCAAATCCACCTTCTTCATTCCGGGTTGGGTGGTTGAAGCTCACCCGCGAATGTGCGAGGCCATCGTCCACGACGGCCACGAGATCGGTCACCACGGCTACCTGCACAAGCGGCCGGACCCGGCAGATCTGGAGCACGATATTGAGGAGGTTGACAGGGCGCTGGAGGTACTAAAGCGCGTCCTCGGCGTGGTGCCCGTCGGCTACCGAGCGCCGTCGGGAGAGAATTACGATGCGCTCCTCAAGCACCTGCGCAACCGCGGCATTCTCTATTCGTCGTCGTGGCGCGACGACATCCGACCCTATCGCCATCGCTTGCGCGACGGATCGGACGGACCGATCGAGCTTCCCGTCAACATGTCGTTCGATGATTGGCTGTATGGGCTCTCGAACCGCTTTAGCCCCCGCCCCATGTTCCCCAGGGAGCACGTGCTCTCGATATGGAACGGCGAGCTCGATCAGACGCGGGACTGGGGCGGCCTCGTCACGATGGTGCTGCACCCGCAGGTGACCGGAAGGCCGATGCGACTTGGCATCTTCCGCGATTTCATTGCACGGGCGCGCGGATACGGCGACGTGTGGCTTCCGACCGGAGAGGCCATCGCTCGCCATTTCCTGGCGGCAGAGAAAGCGGCCGGCACCGCAAGCGCGCGCTGAGACTGCGGCGCTGCTCGCCGCGCGAGGACAACGCCAGAGGCAACGGCGCTCGCCAGCGCGTTCACTGGTTGGCTGTGCGAACCAGTGCCGTCGCCAATCCTGCGCCGACGAGAAGGGTGCCGCCGGCCTTGTTGAAGATACCGATCGCCTTGGGGTTGGCTACGAGATGGCGTGCACGCGCGGCGATGTGCGCGTAGAGAAGGGCATTACCGAATGCCAGGACGAGAAACGTCGCCTCGAAGATGGCCATCTGCCTGAGCACGTCCCCGTCCGCGCTGAGAAACTGCGGAAGGAAGGCAACGAAAAAAGTAATGCTCTTGGGATTGAGCGCCGTGACAATCCAAGCGTGGCCGAGCATGCGGAGAGCCGGAACCGTGGCCGTGCGCGGCTCGGCGCTAAGGGCGCCGCCCGCCTGCCACAGCCGCACCCCGAGCCACATCAGGTAGCCTGCACCGGCCCACTTGAGGGCGGTGAACAGCATGGCCGAGGCGGCAAGCAGTGCGCCGATCCCCGCCATAGACAAGGTCATGGCCGTAAAATCGCCGAGGGCCACGCCGATGGCGATCGGCAGCGCCGCCTGCCAGCCCTGGCCCAACGCATAAGAGACGACGAGCAGAACGGTCGGCCCGGGTATCACCAGAAGAACCGTGGTCGCGGCCAGGAACGCGAGCCAAGTCTCGAATGCCATCACCATCTCCTGCGGCGCAAGCGCCCGCTTGGGTTTCCTCGTCCTTGCCGATCGTCGCCCCCCTGACCCTCTCGGCTTCGCGCAAACCGGAAGCGCAATCCTCCACCTGCGCAGCCATGCGCTCGGCCCTCAGGCGAACGCTGGTGGTGTTCCGGCGGCCGATCGTACCCACCGCGACCGTAGCGCGATCACGGCGACAGCGATAGTTTCTGCTTGAGCTCCGCGGCTCCAACCTCCTGTCCGTAGCCCAGCGCGCCGCGCTGGAATCGGCTTGCATCGGCGAGCTTGCCGACGACCACCGGATCGAAGCCAGCAGAGCGAACCAGGTCGCTCGCAACCCGCACCGCCTCGGGGTCGTCGCCGGCAATCGGCACCGCCAATCTGGGGGCGGGGCGGTTCGCCTCGCTGGCGAATTTGCGGTAGTTGAGCGTGTTGAAGGCACGAACCAATCGCGTGCCCGGCAGATACTTCTGCGAGGTCAAGCCAATGCCGTTGTGCTCGACCTCCTCGGCAATGGCAGCCCCGTCGCGCGCCGGGACGGCATTGCACGCATCGAGCACAATTTTGCCGCGTAGCGCCGCGCCGTAGTCCTTGCCGAGCTGTGGTAAGGCGCCGTAGGGCACGGCGATCAGCAGCACGTCACCGAAGGCAATCGCCTGCTCGACGCTTCCCGCCTGGGCGAGGCTACCCAAGCCGGACACGAGTTCCGTAAGCGCCTCGGGGTGGCGCGAGGAGAACATCACGGGATGACCCGCCTTGACCCATAGAGAGCCGATGGTACCGCCAATGTGCCCCGAACCAATGACGCCGATCTTGAGCTTGTCCGTGCCGCTCGCCTGACCGAGCGCGCCGCCCACAGACAGCGCCGCGCCCAGCAGGAGCGCGCCCCCACGCACGAGCAACCCGCGCCGAGCCAAACCGGTAGCGCCTCGACCGAGCAAGCCTCCGGCAATGCAGTCCTCATCGCCCGTGCCCTTATCGATCGAGGCTGCAACCTTGGTTGACGTCGACCGTGCGTAGCGCATGGATTTGCCTCTTCTCGCTCTCGGACCGCACCAGGTGAGCGGCCATGACACGACCCTTAGCCCACGCGGCGTCGGGGCAGTAGGCGCCCTGGCGCGGATCGGATATGCGAGCCGATCGTACCGGTGCGAAAGGCCTCGGACGGCGTCGAAACCGCCGTCTTTCGCAGGCTTACTCTGGTTGGGAGTGCCCTCGTGGGATCTGTCGAAGATCGTCTTCCGCTCGACCGGCAGGATAATCTCAACATGGGCTGGGGATCTTTGGGTCTTGTTGCTGCGCGACACAGTCGGCAAGCTCGGGCACCGCGTTGCGATCCTCACATCCCACGTCGACGAACTGCGCAAGCTCCACGGTCAAGGCGCGACCCCGTGCCGAGCCTGGTTGAAGTCATTTGCACGCAAACCAAGTCTTTCGTTCGCCAAGTTGCGCATGCATGCAACGCGTGGTTCGCGCCGTCCTCATCTCTATCGGGACGCCGGATTGTCGGGCGGCAAGTGACCGCTGCGGGGAAACATTGTCCGCTGCGAAGACGCACATCTGCGGCGTCGTAGATCGGTCGGGCCAAAATACGACAGGGAATGCTGGCATGCGTTGCGTGCCGTTGCCGATTGCGCGACCCGAATTGGCGGGACACCCGGTAGCGGGCCGCCGGCCACCAACTCAGGAAAGTATAAACCTGCGCGCCGTCATGAGCGCCCTTGCCGATGAGATCTATCTTCGCGTGTTCACTGTCCCGGAGGCGGGAGTACGATATCTTCCGGCTCGAACACGACTTGGCGCTCGCCCTTTTCGACAATGCCGACATCCGCGAGCAGATATCCGGCCTGCTTGCCGAGCTTGAGCACCGTATCGACGTCTCGCTTCGAAACGAACACGTAGTAGCCTGCGCCCCAGTTGAATGTCTTCAGGCAATCTCGAAGCGGCAGACCGAGCACTTCTCGGAAATACCTGAACAGCGGCGGCACGGGCAGCCACGAGTGGACGCGATACGCGTACGGTCGCTTATCGTACGCGAGCTTGCCGATGCCGTCGCCGGTTCCCGGCAGTAGCGCGTGGATATGCATGTCATGCGTAAGCAGGGTTTCCACGAGACCGACGTACGAACGCGTCGGTATCAGGGCTTCCTCCCCGAGCGTATGTCCAGACGGCAGCCGCGTCAGGAACTGATCCTTAAGACCGAGCGCATACTTGATGACGAGGGATATGCCGTTTGCATGGAGCCCCGAGGAGGCAACCGCGATGATGTGGTCTCCAGGTTTCAGGTCCTTGCCGGTGATAAGCTGACTTTTCGGCGCTATGATGCCGGTGACGCATCCGGATAACGATGGCGCACTCTTTACGGGAGCTTTGGCTCGTAAAAGATACTTCAGGGCGGGCGATTCCCCAGCAGGCAAGGCGACGCCGGTCTCCTTGCACACCCGGTAAAAACTTTCAGCAAGCGCGGCCGCGCGCTTCTCATCTCCGAACCATGCGGGATCACCTACGCTGACTTCATCGGTGAATACGACTGGCATCGCCCCCTGCGCGATGACGTCATTTATAGCCATAAGCGCTGTATCAATGCCGATCCCTTCATAGTAGGTGCGGCCGGTGCCGGCGTTCCGATACATCCACTCCGCGATCCAGTTCTTATTTCCTAAGCCCTCTTGGGTGTTGCACCACATGTGAGGCTTGCGACCGCGATATTCGAAAACCGCGCCATGGGCGTGCAGCACCTCGCCGTTTATGTATACATCGCGTTTGTTCGGAAACGTGACGGTGCGCTTGCCGGTGGCAATCATCGCCTGCTTGAAAGGCTCCATCACCGCGTAATCCACTCCCGCCCTTGCGTACGCGCTTCTAGCCATGGCGCAAAGCAAGCCTTTCCCTGGGCATATCCCCTGAAATCCCCGTCTCGTACGAGCTGCGGAGGCCTTCCCACAACTTCTTGGCATCGCTTTTCTTATGCAACACTTTGGCACGAATCCTGTCGTAGCCCACATGCCCTTCGCCGTTGCCGTCCACAGTACTAGCCGCGCGCAGGTGATGGCGGCCCATCAAACAGCCTGGTTTGGCCGCTTTGCCACCAGCGCTTGATCGGCCAACGGCAGGATCGGCTAGGACGACCTATGGGCCAACGGGCGCGCAAAAAAAGATTGCTCACGCCGATGCCGGGCCGCTCACTGCGCGATCGTCATCGAGCCCGGTGGTGGCTGGAGCTATGGCTGGAGAAGCGTTGTTTTCTCTTGGCAAGGGGATCTCCGGCGACCGACCCAGCTGCTTTCGGCCCGCGACAGCCGCGTTGGAACACGGGGCGTAGCGCGCGAGCGACCTTAGACGACCAGAGATTCCTCGACGTGCCATTCGACCATCACCCGCTCGCCGGGCGTGCGCGCCTTCATCTGAAAGCGATGCTGCTGCTTCGCGACCAGGGTCACGCCCGGCGCGAGCTCGAGAACGTAGCGGTGCATCTCGCCCACGAATGTGACTTCGCGGACCACCGCCTCAAGCGTGTTCAACCGGGCCTGGGGCGCCGGCGCCGACAGATCTCGAAAACCGATCTTTTCTGGACGTATGGCGAGCACAACGCGCGCCCCGACCGCCTGTGGCTGCCTGCAGATCGCGACCACCGTAGCGCCCGCGATCCTCGCCGCCACGTCACGGCCCTGCAGACCGGCGACCTCGCCCTCGAGGAAATTGGACTCGCCGATGAAGCCCGCCACGAACCGGGTCGCCGGCCGGTCGTAGAGGTCCGAGGGGCTTCCCGCCTGCTCGATCCGACCTTGGTTCATCACCGCAATGCGATCCGACATGATCAGTGCCTCGCGCTGATCATGGGTCACATAGATGAAGGTGATGCCGAGCTGCCGGTGCAACCGCTTCATCTCCAGCTGCAGCTCCTCGCGCAGTTGCTTGTCGAGCGCGCTTAGCGGCTCGTCCATCAGGAGCACGCGCGGGTGAAAGATGATCGCGCGCGCAAGCGCGACACGCTGCTGCTGACCGCCCGAGAGCTGGCGCGGGTATCTCGCCTCGTATCCGCGCAGACGCACGACGTCCAATGTCTCCGCGACGCGACCGGCAATCTCTGGCTTGCCGACACCCCGTTGCTTCAACGCGAAACCGACGTTCTCTGCCACGGTCAGATGCGGAAACAACGCGTAGTTCTGAAAGACCATCCCAATTCCGCGCCGGTAAGGCGGGACTCCCACGATCGGCGCGCCATCGATATAGATTTCGCCTTCGGTGGGATGGTCGAAGCCGGCGATCATCATCAACATCGTGGTCTTGCCGGAGCCGCTTGGTCCCAGCAGGGTGATGAACTCGCCGGGCTCGATCGCGAAGCTCACGTCGTCGACGGCAGTCACCGGGCCGAAGCTCTTGCGGACCTTCTCGAGCGCAACCGCCGCCCCGGAGGATTTCGGTCGCTCCGTCGCACCGGAGGTATCTGAGTTTGTAAAAGTGCGGCCGCTCGTCATGGGATCGATGCGCATTATCGCCGCGGCAGACGCCAATGGCAATGCAGGCTCTCCCTCGCTATTGTGGACCTCGCTGTCTCGACGGGCGCGCGGGACGGAGGGGATTATGAGCGGCACCCTGATTGAGCGGAAGGCTCCCGCACGCATGCGATTGTCGCATCCGGCACTGGTCTTGCCGCTGCTCGCCTATCTGACCGCCTTCTACGCCTACCCAGTCGCAGCCATGATGCTCCGGAGCGTGACCGAGCCCAGCTGGACGCTCGAGAACTTCCGGCGCGCTATCGAGAACCCGGTCTATCTGCACGTGCTCTGGCTGACGCTCCGGGTCGGCGTGATCGTAACCATGTGGGCGCTGCTGCTCGGGTTCCCGGTCGCTTACCTCCTGGCGCGAATCGATCGCAGAAAGTCGAATCTGCTGATGATGCTGGTCTTGCTGCCTTTTTGGACCAGCATTCTGGTCCGCACCTATGCGTGGATGGTACTGCTGGGCCGGCAGGGCCTCGTCAATCAGTTGCTGCTGGCGATTGGCGCGATCGAGGAGCCGGTTCAGCTTCTCAACACGAGTTTCGCGGTCTACGTCGCCATGGTGCACATCCTCCTCCCGTTCATGATCTTGCCGCTCTACAGCGTGATCCGCGGCATCGACGCAACGCTACTGAGGGCGGCCGAGGGCTTGGGTGCAACGCCGGTCGGTGTCTTTCGGCAGGTACTGCTGCCCCTGGCCCTGCCGGGCGTATCCGCGGGCTGCCTCTTGGTCTTCGTCCTGGCCCTCGGCTTCTTCATCACCCCGGCACTGGTGGGAGGCCCGCGCGACCTCATGATTGCCGTGCTGATCCAGCAGCAGGTCGAACTCTTCAACTGGCCGTTTGCTTCGGCGCTTGCCGTGGTGCTGCTGGCCGCAGCGTTGCTGGTCTTCGCCGCCTTTGCCCGGACACTGGGGATCACCGAGGCGCTTGGCCGTGTGCAGCAGCGCTAGAACGGAGTTCTCGGCATGGGGCGTAAGTGGGCGCAGCGATCCGGTCCCGGGTACGGCGTCACCACCGTAGCCGCCCTCGTGTTGCTCTATCTGGTGTTTCCGATTCTGGTGGTGATCCCGTTGTCGTTCTCCGCCGGCATGTATCTGAGCTTCCCACCGCCGGGGTTTAGCTTTCGCTGGTATGCGAATTTCTTCGGCCGAACGGATTGGCTCGATGCTGCTTCGCTCAGCCTTTGGGTCGGCGCGGCAGTCATGCTCCTGGCCACGGCACTCGGAGCGCCCGCGGCGCTCGCGCTCGTGCGCAGCGATTTTCGCGGCAAGAACTTCCTGACTGGCTTCATTATCTCGCCGTTGATCGCGCCGGTGATCATCGTCGCCATCGGACTCTACTTCTTCTATGCGCGGCTGGGGTTGGTGGGGAATCCGTTAGCGCTGGTGATTGCGCACACCGCGCTGGCCGTCCCGTTCGTGGTGATCAATGTATCCGCGACCCTGCAAGGCTTCGACGAACGCCTCGAACAGGCTGCGATGAACCTTGGTGCCACACCCTGGCGCACCTTTTGGCAGGTGACGTTCCCGATCATCCGCCCAGGCGTGCTCGCCGGCGCGCTATTCGCCTTCATCAGCTCGTTCGACGAACTGGTGGTCGCGCTCTTCCTTTCGGGCACCAGCGCCGTCACCCTGCCGCGCAAGATGTGGGAGAGCATCC
>JBPYEF010000497.1:0-3261 GCA_051985875.1 Hyphomicrobiaceae bacterium | reverse complement strand
GGCGGGGCGTGGTAGGCGGCCCACGCGATCTCCTTCATCGACTTGGCGCGCTCGGGGTTGCCCTTGACGCGGAAACCGTCGATGTCCCATTCGAGGTCGTACTCGGAGACCTCGAGCAGATGCGCGGCGATCATCTGCGCCTTGGCCCTGATCTTGCGCGCGGCCATCGCGATGGCGGCGCCGGCGACCGGCGTCGACCGTGAGCCATACGTGCCGAGGCCGTAGGGCGCGGTGTCGGTGTTGCCCTCCTCGATCATGATATCGGCGGCCGGGATGCCGACCTCGGTGGCGATGATCTGCGCCCACGTGGTCTCGTGGCCCTGGCCCTGGCTCTTGCTGCCCATGCGGGCGATGATCGAGCCGGTCGGGTGGATGCGGATCTCGGCGGCGTCGAACATGGCGAGGCCGAGGATGTCGCAGTTCTTGGAGGGGCCGGCGCCGACGATCTCGGTGAAGAAGCTCACGCCGATGCCCATGATGTCGCGGGTCTCCCCGCGCCTGAACGCCTCCTGCTTTGCCTTCTGCTCGGCGCGCAGTCCGCGGTAGTCGATCGCGTCCATGGCCTTCTGCAGGGCGGGATGGTAGTCGCCGGAATCGTACTCCCAGCCCAGCGCCGACTGATAGGGGAACTGCTCGCGCCGGATGAAGTTCTTCATCCGCAGGTCGGCGGGGTCCATGCCGAGCTTCCCTGCGAGGATGTCCATGGCCCGCTCGATGCAGTAGGCCGCCTCCGTCACCCTGAGCGAGCACCGGTAGGCGACCCCGCCCGGCGCCTTGTTGGTGTAGACGCCGTCGACCTGCACGTGCGCGACCGGGAAGTCGTAGGACCCGCTGACGATGTTGAAGAACCCGGCCGGGAACTTGGTCGGGTCGGCGCAGGCGTCGAAGGCGCCGTGGTCGGCGAGCGCATGGACCCTGAGGCCCGTGACCCGGCCGTCGCGGGTGGCGGCGATTTCCGCCGTCATGTGGTAGTCGCGCGCAAACGAGGTCGTGGAGAGGTTCTCCATGCGGTCCTCGACCCACTTTACCGGGCGCCCGGTCACGATCGAGGCGACGATCGAGCAGATGTAGCCCGAATAGGCCCCGACCTTGTTGCCGAAGCCGCCGCCGATGTCGGGAGCGATGACGTGGATCTTCTGCTCGGGGATCTTCGAGAGCAGCGACGCCACGGTGCGGATGACGTGCGGGGCCTGGAAGGTGCCGTAGACGGTGAGCTCGCCCTTGATGCGGTCGAAGGACGCCAGCGACTGGCAGGTCTCGAGCGGCGAGGGATGGGTGCGGTGATAGGAGATCAGCTCCTTGATCGTCACCTCGGCGTTCGCGAACGCGGCGTCGGTTGCGTCCTTGTCGCCCGCCTCCCAGGTGAAGATGTGGTTGTGGTGTCTGCGCGCCCCGTGCGCGCCCGAGGTCTTGCCCTCGAGGTCGGGACGCAGCACCGGCGCGTCGGCATCCATGGCGCGGAACGGATCGACGAGGACGGGCAGTTCCTCGTAGTCCACCTCAACGAGCTGGACCGCGTCGTCGGCGATGTAGCGGTTCTCGGCGATGACGAAGGCCACCTCCTGGTTCTGGAAGCCGACGCGGCCGTCGGCGAGCACCGCCTGTACGTCGCCGGCGAGTGTCGGCATCCAGTGCAGGCCGAGCGGCTTTAACTCCTCGGCGGTGATGACCGCGATCACGCCGGGCAGCGCCGCTGCCTTGGAGGTGTCGATGCGCGTGATCCTTGCGTGGGCGTACGGCGAGCGCACGAAGTCGCCGTGCAGCATGCCCGGCAGCTTGATGTCGTCGACGTAGTTGCCGCGTCCCTGGGTGAAACGAATGTCTTCGACCCGCTTGCGCTTGCAGCCCATGCCCTCGAGGCGGGCCTCGCGCTGCTCGCGCGTGATGACCATCTCGTTCATTGTGCGGCCTCCTCGAACGTCTCGCCGTTGAGCGTCGCGGCGGCATGCAGGATCGCCTTGACGATGTTCTGATAGCCCGTACAGCGGCACAGGTTTCCGGCGATGCCGAACCGGATCTCCTCCTCGGTCGGCCGCGGATTCTCCTTGAGCAGCGCGTGGGCGCGCATGATCATGCCCGGGGTGCAGAAGCCGCACTGCAGGCCATGCATCTGGCGGAAGCCCTCCTGCAGCGCCGACAGCGTGCCGTCGGCAGCCGCCATGCCCTCGATGGTGGTGATCTCGGAGCCCTCCGCCTGGACCGCGAACATGGTGCAACTTTTCACCGACATGCCGTCGATATCGACAGTGCAGGCCCCGCAATGGGTGGTCTCGCAGCCGATATGGGTGCCGGTGAGCCCAAGATTCTCGCGGATGAAATGCACAAGTAGCGTACGCGGCTCGACCAGGCCTTCGACTGGGGTGCCGTTGACCTTCATGGTCACATGGGTTTTTGCCATTTGCTCCTCCCTTATCCCGCGCGTTGGGCTGCGCGTTGCAGCGCCCGCACCACCATGATGCCGCCGACATGCTTGCGGTATGCGACCGGCCCGCGGGCGTCCGCCGCCGGCGCCATGATCGCTTGGGCGGCAGCCGCTGCCTTCTTCAGGGTCGCCGTATCGAGGCTCGTGCCGATCACGACCTTGGCAGCATCGGTTGCGATCAGCGGCGTCTCATGCAGGTTGGTCAGACCGATCGCGCAGGTGGCGACCCGGGTGCCGGCCATCGTGAGCACGACCGCGGCAGCGGCGGTCGCATAATCGCCGACCTTGCGTTTCAATTTCTCATAGGCGTAGCCATGCCCCGCGGCGGGTGCGGGAATGGTGATGGCGGTGAGGATTTCGCCGGGCTCGAGCGCGGTGAAATAGGCGCCCTGGTAGAACTCGCCGGCTGCGACCTCGCGCCCACCGTTTGGCCCCTCCAGCCGGTAGACAGCGCCGAGCGTCATCATCAGGGCCGGCAAGTCGTTGCCGGGGTCGCCATTGGCGACATTGCCGCCGATGGTGCCCCGGTAGCGCACCTGGGGGTCGGCGATCAGGGCGGCCGCCTCTGTAAGGATCGGCAGCGATTGCCTGATCTCCTCGGAGGCCAAAAGCTCGTGCTGGGTCGTCATCGCGCCGATGACGACATTGTCGCCATCGCGGCGGATGCCCTTCAGGCCGGCAACCCCATGCAGATCGACCAGGTGGCCGGGGGTGGCCAACCGCAGCTTCATCATCGGGACCAGGCTGTGACCGCCGGCAAGCGGGCGAGCATCCTCGCCGAGCGTCGACAACAGCTTTACCGCATCGGCCACACTCTTAGGCCGATGATAGCTGAATGC
>JBPYEF010000496.1:0-10352 GCA_051985875.1 Hyphomicrobiaceae bacterium | reverse complement strand
CCCCGGCGCCGACTTCGTTACCGCCGACGAGTCGGCCGTCGTATCCGTAGCCGGCGGGGCATGCTGAGCTTCCGGGAGCTGGCTCTCCGCCAGCGGTGCGGGCTCACTGGTCGCGGAAGGTTGCGCGCTCGCTGCCGGGGGCGGCACACTCGGCGCCAGGGGGGTCCTCGCCGCGGGAGGTGGCGCGCCGGCTGCGGGAGCTGGTGCGGGCGGGGGAGCGGCGCTGGGCACCGCCGTGGCTGGGCCGGGCGCAGGCTCGCTGGGATTGATGATCCTTGGGATCACGGGCGCCGGTGCGGCTAACGGTGGCCCGTGTTCCGCCTTCGCGGGGGTCTTCTTGGCGGGCGGCGCTTTTGCAGCACTTTCCGCGGGAGCCGCGGGCGCAGTGGGTACTTCGGCGCGCGCCGTCCTCGAAGGCTGCGTTGGCGCAGGCGCCGTGGCAACCGGCGGCGCTCCTGCCGCCGAAGGCAACGGGGCATGGGAGGCGCCGGGCGTGGCAGCGAGCGGGGCGGCACCAGCCGGGACGCCGGGCATGGCAGGTGCGCCGGCCAGGGCGCCAGTAGGCAAGCCGGCGCCGGGCGGGCCCGCTGCGACGAAAACGCCGATTCCAAACGTCGGGGCAAATCCAGCGGGCATTTCGACGACGAAGGGCGGGGCATCGAACCTGTGCTCTGCACAGTAACGGGCAAGCCCGCCGTAGCCCAACCTCTCCCCGTAGCCCCACTCCCGCGCGCAGGGATCGTTGTCTGGCATGTTCCAGCGCGGCGGCATTTCCAGGTGCAGCTTTCCGTTCGCGGCCCAGGCGCGTTGATTGCGCAGCTGCGCTGCAGCGGCCGCCACTGCGACCCAGGGTACCCGCACCCCACCGCAGACAAGCTCGAAACGGTAGAGCGTCCAGCGGCGGCACCGGCCGGGATTCGCCGACGAGCAGACCGAGAACGGCAGGTGTTCGCGGCGGCCGATGATCTGATGAACCTCATCGGGCGCCGGCGAGAGCACCGGCTCCCCGCCTACCATCCTGCAGGAATAGGGCATCATCAGCAACTCATCGGCGCGCGCGGACGCCCCGATGCATGCCAGCGCGACGGCCACAAGCAGAAGTCGACCCTTGCCGGCCATCGTGCGCATGGGCTTGTCCCACCTTGCTTTTGCCCAAAGCTCACCTCGCCTCGGACCTTGGCAGCTTTGTGGCAGGATCCGCTCAAGGCGGGTGCTTCTCCCCTGACTAACGCTCCGTGTGCGCTATGCCCTGCGTTTTCGGAGCTAAGGCGCGGGCGATGCCCACAAGCGCGTGGGTGTCACCCGGGGGGTATCGGCGTTCGCTGCTGCGACGCGGCACGGCCTGGGCACCGAAGGGCCCGGCGGCCCAACGCCGGGCTGCGGCGCCCCTTGCATGCGGCTTGCTCGAGGCCAATCTAGCCTAGAGAATGCCGCATTGTGGCGCGCCCCATGCGAGGGCGCGAATCAGCGGGAGTTTTGCCATGGATAGCCCGACCATCACCCTTGCCAGAAACAAGTGCTTCGTCGATGGCCAGTGGATCGGTGAGCCCAAACTGCCCGTCACCAATAAGGCGACCGGAGACATTATTGCGCGGGTACCCGATTTCGGAGAAGCGGAAACCAGGGGCGCCATTGACGCGGCGGCCCGCGCTTTTCCGCGGTGGTCGAAGCAGCTGGCCAAGGATCGCTCGAAAATCGTCCGTCGGTGGTACGAACTGATCGTGGAGCACGCCGACGAGCTCGCGCTGCTGCTCACCAACGAGCAGGGCAAGCCCCTCGCCGAGGCAAAGGGCGAGATCCTCTACGCCGCGGGCTTCATCGAGTTCTTCGCCGAGGAGGCCAAGCGCGTTTACGGAGAGACGATCCCGACCTTCAAAGCTGACGCGCGCATCGTGGCGATCAAACAACCGGTCGGCGTCGTGGCCGCGATCACGCCATGGAACTTTCCGGCAGCCATGATCACCCGCAAGGCGGGGCCGGCGCTCGCCGTGGGGTGCACGATGGTGCTGAAACCCGCTTCCGAAACGCCGCTTACGGCGCTGGCGCTTGCGGAACTCGCGCATCAAGCCGGCGTGCCGAAGGGCGTGTTCAACGTCATCACCGGTAAGGCGAGCGTGATCGGCAAGGAACTCACATCGAACGAGCTCGTGCGTATGCTGAGCTTCACCGGCTCGACCGAGATCGGCCGGCAGCTGATGGCGCAGTCCGCCCAGACCGTCAAGAAGCTCGGTCTCGAGCTCGGCGGCAACGCGCCCTTTATCGTCTTCGACGATGCCGATCTCGACAAGGCGGTGCAGGGTGCGATCGCCTCGAAGTACCGCAATGCCGGTCAGACCTGCGTTTGTGCCAACCGCATCTACGTGCAGGATCGCGTCTACACGGCCTTTGCAGACAAGCTTGCGGCGGAGGTCAAGAAGATGAAGGTCGGCGCCGGCACCGAGGAGGGCGTGACCACGGGACCGCTGATCAATAAAGCCGCGTTGGCAAAGGTCGAGGAGCATATCGCCGATGCCGTTGACCGCGGCGCCCGCGTGATGCTCGGCGGCAAGCGCCACAGCCGTGGCGGCAACTTCTTCGAGCCGACCATCCTGGTCAACGTCACGCGGGAAAGCCGCATCGCCCAGGAGGAGACGTTCGGGCCCGTTGCGCCGCTGTTTCGTTTCGAAAGCGATGAGGATGTGGTGGCGATGGCCAACGACACGCCCTTTGGGCTTGCGGCATATTTTTATTCCCGGGACATCGGCCGCGTGTGGCGCATTGCCGAGGCGCTCGAATGCGGGATCATCGGCATCAACGAGGGCATCATCTCCAACGAAGTGGCACCATTCGGTGGCGTCAAGCAATCGGGCCTCGGCCGCGAAGGATCTCACCACGGCACCGAGGAATACCTGGAAATCAAGTATCTGCTGATGGGCGGCCTGTGAGCGGGGCGCGGGCTGCTGTCGTGATTGCGCCGCCAGGTGGTCGTGCCGTGGGCGCGCCGGGTTGTCGTGCCGAGGGCGCCCGCGAACACCCGTTTCGCTTTTTGCGCGGCACCGCGCCTGCGCTTCGGCGCGGTGAGGGTTGAATGAGTGCGGAGCGATTCAAGCAGCAGGCGGCAGAGCGGGCGCTCGCCTACGTCGAAGAGGGTATGACCCTCGGGCTTGGTACCGGATCGACGGCCGCAGCCTTCGTCGACCTGCTGGCGCAGAAGGTTGCCCAAGGGCTCTCGATTACCGGAGTGCCGACGTCGCAGGCGACCGAGGCCCGCGCGCAATCGCTCAACATTGCGCTCACCTCGCTCGATCGCGTGCCGTTTCTCGATCTCACCGTGGACGGCGCCGACCAGCTCGACGACGCTCTGCGCTTGATCAAGGGCGGCGGTGGCGCGCTGTTGCGGGAGAAAATCGTTGCCACCGCATCGGAGCGAATGGTGGTGATCGCCGATGCGTCCAAGCGCGTGGCAACGCTGGGGTCTTTCCCCCTTCCCGTCGAGGTCGTCCGCTTCGGTCTGGCCGCGACGCGCAACATGCTCTGCGCGCTTGCCGCGGAGGTCGGCTGCGTCGGCGAGGTCATCCTACGTGCGGGACGCGATGGCACACCCTTCATCACCGACGGCGGCAACTACCTCCTCGATTGCCACTTCGGCCGGATCGACAATCCCGAGGCGCTGGATGCGGCCCTGAAGCGAGTGCCCGGCGTCGTCGAAAACGGCCTTTTCCTCGGCATCGCCGACGTGGCGATTCTCGCCGGACCGGATGGCGTCGTCGTCATCGAGCGTCCGCGCCCGGCCCAACAAGATGATCGCTGAAGACGCCTGTACGTGCTAGCCTCGCCGGCCGCGAAATGCGCTTGGCGCATGCTGCGGGGCGAGGGTGCACAAACGCTGCATATGGACGCGAGTGGTGGCCGATGAGCGAATTCGATCTGTTTGTCATCGGCGGAGGCTCCGGCGGGGTGCGTGCCGCGCGTGTCGCGGCCATGAACGGTGCCAAAGTTGCGATCGCCGAGGAATATCGGTGGGGTGGGACCTGCGTCATTCGCGGCTGCGTGCCAAAGAAGCTCTTCGTCTACGCCAGCCGCTTCCGTGACGATTTTGAGGATGCCGCTGGGTTTGGATGGAGCGTCGAGCCGCCGCGCTTCGACTGGCCGACGCTGGTCGCCAACAAGGATGCCGAGATCAGCCGGCTCGAGGGTCTGTACCGCAGCAACCTGGTGAAGGCGGGCGTCGAGGTGCTGCACTCTCGTGCGGAGCTCCTCGACGCGCACACCGTTCGCCTGACGCCGGGCGGCCGTACCTTCAGCGCGCGTACCATCCTCATCGCCACTGGCGGCCGCCCGTCTCGCCTCGATCTACCCGGTGCGCACTGCGCCATTACCTCGAATGAGGCGTTTCACCTGGCGCGGTTGCCGCCATCGATCCTGATCGCCGGAGGTGGATATATCGCCGTTGAATTCGCTGCGATCTTCCACGGCCTCGGTGTCGAGACGACGCTGCTTTACCGCGGGCCCAAGATTCTGCGCGGTTTCGATGAAGAGCTGCGCGATGGTCTGAGCCAAGCGCTGAGGCAGCGGGGTATTACCATTGTCTGCGAGGCGCTGATCGGGGCGATCGACCCTTGCGCCGAGGGTTATCGCGTTACGCTCAGCGATGGGCGTGTGCGCAACGTGGGTTTGGTGATGTTTGCCACCGGCCGGCTGCCAAATACGCAGGGCCTCGGGCTCGACCGCGTCGGCGTCGCGCTCGGCGCAAACGGAGCGGTTCGTGTCGATGCGCGGTCGCGCTCGTCGGTTGCGAACATCTTCGCGGTCGGCGACGTGACGAACCGCATCAATCTCACGCCGGTCGCCATCCGCGAAGGCCATGCCTTTGCCGAATCCGAATTCGGTGGCAAGCGGACGGTAGTCGATTACGAGATCGTTCCAACCGCGGTATTCTCCACCCCGGAGCTCGGCACCGTTGGCCTGCCCGAGCACGCGGCGCGAGCGCTCTATCCGCTCCTCGATGTCTATAAGAGCACGTTCCGCCCGCTGCGCAACACGCTTTCCGGCCGGGCCGAGCGCATGCTGATGAAGCTGCTGGTCGACGGCGCTTCCGACCGCGTGGTTGGCTGCCACGTGCTGGGCCCGGACGCCGCCGAGATCGTGCAAATGGCGGCAATCGCCATGCGCATGGGCGCAAGAAAGGCCGATTTCGACGCAACCATGGCGCTGCATCCGAGCGTGGCGGAGGAGCTCGTGACCATGCGCGAGAAGGCCGCAAACGTGGCGCCGCTGCCGCCGATCGAGCGAGGTGGTGATGCGGCGGCTTGAGGGACGCGTTGCGCTCGTCACCGGGGCAGGGGCCGGCATCGGCCGGGCGATTGCGCGTACGTTTGCCGCTGAGGGCGCACACGTGTGCGTTGCCGATCGCGACCGCGACGCGGCCGCAAACGTGGTCGCCGAGATCACCGGCTCAGGGGGCGCGGCGGGCGCAATCACCGCGGACGTCAGCAAGGCCGAGGAGGTTGCAGCACTGTTCGGCGCCATTGGCGCCGCGCACGGCCGCCTCGATGCCATCGTCAACAACGCCGGGCTCAATGTACGCAGCGATTTCCGCCACCTTTCCGAGGCCGACTGGCAGACCGTTCGCGAGGTCAACCTCGACGGCGTGGTGCGCATCGCCCGCGAAGGCTTCGCGCTGCTCCGCGCGTCCGGGCGCGGCGCGCTGATCAACATCGCCTCCGTGCTTGCGCACCGCGGCCTGCGCCAGCTGACGGCCTATTCGACGACCAAGGGGGCGGTCGTCGCCTTGACGCGCGGCCTGGCGGTCGAGTACGCGCCCTACAACATCCGCGTGAACGCGCTGTCTCCGGGCTTCGTCGAGACGGCGCTCACCGCCCGCGCCCTGCGCAACCCCGGCATTCGCCGGGCACTCATCGATGCGACACCGCTGCGACGCTTCGGGTTACCCGAAGAAATCGCCAAGGCGGCGTTGTTCCTCGCTTCCGAGGAGTCTTCCTACATTACCGGTGCCGATCTTGCGGTCGACGGCGGAATGGCTGCCTCCCTGTAGGGCAACACACAACGCAGCGCTTCAGGCCGTTACTGCTGTGCGCCGCTGCCAGCGGTCGTCTCGTCGATCAGGTGGTCCACCACCCCACGCAGCGCTTCCTCGCGCGACGCGCCGGCGGCGAGCTGGGCGGCAAAGTGCGCGACCTGGCGGTCGGCCGAGGTGCCACGCGCGACGATCAGTCGCGCATGCTCGAGCTCGGGCAGACAGGAGAGCGCTTCCGCGTCCTCGCGCAGCATCGCGACCAGCTCCTCAACGAGGTCCCGAAAGGGGACGAGCTCGCCCTTGCCGAGATCAAACAGCGTGCCGGCGACCCCGTAGCGCTGGGCGCGCCAGCGGTTCTCGGCGAGCAGGAACAAAGGATACGTCCGCCACGTCTGATTGGCGCGGCGCAGGCGGTAGAGCATGCGCAGGATGCATGCATACATGGCGGCCACGCACACGGCGTCCTCGATACGTGTGCACACGTCGGTAACGCGCATCTCGAGCGTGGCGAATTGCGCAGACGGACGCAGATCCCACCAGATCTTGCTCGCATCCTCGATGATGCCGTTGCGCACCAGCAGATCGACCGTCTGCCGGTATTCCTGCCAGCCCTCGAGGCGGCCGGGCATGCCGGTGCGCGGCAGCTCCTGAAAGGCGGCAACGCGGTAGGATTTGAGCCCCGTATCTTCGCCCTCCGCGAACGGCGAGGAAGTCGAGAGCACCAGCAGATGGGGCAGGAAGTAGCGCGCCTGGTTGAAGAGGTCGATCCTGAGTTCGTTGTCCTCGATGCCGACATGGACGTGCATGCCACAGATCACCAGGCGCCGGCCGACGCCGGCGAGATCCCGAGCGAGCGACTGATAGCGCTCGCGCTCGGTCGGCTGCTGCGTGCTCCAGCGTGCAAACGGGTGGGTCGAGGCCGCCAGCGGCGCAAGTCCGTGCTCGCCCGCCAGGCGGGCGATCGCCGCGCGCATGGCGCCGAGCTCTGTCCCCGCCGCGCGCGGCGAGCTGTGCACGCGGGTGCCGACCTCAATCTGCGACTTGAGGAATTCGCGTGCCACCTGCCCGGTGAGCGTCCGCTGCGCGGCTTCGAACAGGGCTTGGGGAATGTCGCCGATGAGGTCGCGACTGGCCCGGTCGACGAGCAGATATTCCTCCTCGATGCCGATCGTGAATGTCGGGTCGGTTAGTGCCATGGCCCGGATAGTCGCATCGAAAGAGGTTCGCTTCAAATTGCCGCGCCGCTTACAGGCGTGCGCCCACAAAAAAATGGATGAGCTCCGCCGCGAGAGAAGTGAAACGCGGGTTTCCTCGCCGGAGCCGTGGAGCAGCGGGGGCCGGGGGTGGCCGGCCTCCCCACAGTCGCGGTGGTCAAAGGGGCATCCGCGCGTCCGAGGACTGGCAGTTCATAGTTATGATGAGCACCGCGCACCGCGATCCGAAAGGGCTTGCTAAAGAAAGCGCGCTAGCGGCCAGCCATCGCCATTGCCCCCGCGCGGCGGCTTGCGTGCCACGGCCGTGAAGAGCCGGCTTGCCCGTGGCGGAGCCACTTGCGCAGCCCTCGCCTGTGGCAGGGGCGAGCACGAGGATGCGGCCGGGCAAGGGGATCGCGAGGTGGCGTTTGGCAAGGCTTTCCCGTATAAGCGCCCGCACGGAAGCGAAGGGGCTCCCCCTTGCCCTTGTTGCGCGCCCGGCCCGCCCTGGCGCCGAGGAGGCGCTGCGAGATCCGAGGAGACCAGGTGATGTCCGCGTCCTGGAGCCCCGCCGGCTGGCGGAGCAAGCCCATCCGGCAGGTCCCGGAATACCCCGATGCTGCGGCGCTCGCCGAAGTAGAGCGCGCCTTGCAGAATTTTCCGCCGTTGGTGTTCATCAAGGAGGTGCGTGATCTCAAGGCCAGGCTCGCTGGCGTCGCCAGCGGCGAAGCCTTCCTGCTGCACGGCGGAGACTGTGCGGAGAGCTTCAAGGAGCACAAGACCGATTACATTCGCGACTATTTCCAGCTGTTCCTGCAAATGGCCCTGATCCTCACCTTCCAGGGCGGCTGCCAGGTGGTCAAGCTCGGGCGCGTCGCCGGCCAGTTCGCCAAGCCGCGCTCCTCGGCTACCGAAAAGCAGGGCGGCAAGGAGCTGCCGAGCTATCGCGGCGACATCATCAATGGCCCGGATTTCACACCTGCAGCGCGCGTACCCGATCCGCGCCGACAGCTCGACGCCTACCGGCAGTCGGCCGCCACCCTCAACTTTCTGCGCGCCTTGCTCGATGGGGGATATGCCTCGCTCGCCAATGCCCATCTGTGGGAGCTCAAATTCATGGCGGGGACGCCCGTTGAGGCGCGCTATGCGACGCTTGCCGACGAGATCAAGCGCACGGTCGAGATCAACGCGCTGCTCGGGATCACAACGGAGAAGCACCTGGAAATGCGCACGACGAGCTTCTACACCAGTCACGAGGCGCTACTGCTGCCCTACGAGCAGGCGCTGACGCGTCGTGATGAGGCTATGGGCTCGGGTGCGTGGGTTGCGACCTCGGCACATTTCCTGTGGATCGGCGACCGCACGCGTCAGGTCGATGGCGCGCACGTGGAGTTCTGCCGCGGCATCGTCAATCCGATCGGCATCAAGTGCGGTCCCTCGCTCGAAGCCGACGAGCTGCTGCGCCTGATCGACATTCTCAATCCCGATGACGAGGCCGGGCGCCTGACGCTGATCTGCCGTTTGGGTGCGGAGAGGATCGGCAAGCACTTGCCGGCGTTGATGCGGGCGGTGAAGAGGTCCGGCCGCACCGTCGTGTGGGAATGTGACCCCATGCACGGCAACACCGTCACGGCCGCGAGCGGCTACAAGACCCGCCCCTTTGAGAGCATTGTCAGCGAGGTCGAGCAGTTTCTGGCGATCTGTGCGGCCGAGGGCGGCCATCCAGGCGGGGTGCACATTGAGATGACGGGACAGAACGTCACCGAGTGCACCGGTGGCGCTGGGCGCATTTCCGAGGCGGACCTTGCGCGCCAGTACGACACCGGCTGCGATCCGCGTCTCAACGCCGGACAATCGCTGGAGCTGGCATTTTTGCTGGCCGAGAGGTTGCGGCAAGGGCAGCGCGAGGACAAGCGACCTCGGCACGCAGCGCGCTAGTTGCACCGACCCGCATCATCATCGGGGCTCCGGCGCGCTTGGAGCCGAGCCAGCAGCAAACAGGTTGGGGAAGGCAGGAGAGTGCGGCCGAGCAGCGGCACTTTGCCCCTCTTCATGCCAACGTCCCACAAGCATTAAGGCGACGCCCGTCGGCGTGGGACGGAGCCCGGCGTGCGCCAGCCAGCCGGACATGGGATCGGGGTAGCAAGCGGGCTTGAAAGCGGCTTGTTTCCAGCGCGTGGTATAGAAGAACCCAATGGCAAATCCTCCACTTGCCGAATAAGGCGCGCATTTCGACAGTCGTTCCCGCGTTCTGTCAAATTGTGCCTGCTCGGGCTTAAACCGCCCAGTGGGTCGATGTTCTCGTCGAACTTACCAGAGTTGGTCGGCCGGAATTGCTACGGTGCCGATGGCGGTCGACGCTAGCGAATTCGCATGGCTCCCAGGTGCCAGGCGCGCGAAACTGGGCCCATCTCCCGCGTTGCGCGTGCGGCACCTGACGCCCTAATCTCAGGGCATGGCAACGCAATTGCCCGACACGCTCCGCATCGCGCTAGCGCAGGTCAACCCCGTCGTCGGCGACCTCTCCGGCAACGCGGCTCTGCTGCGCAGAGAACGCACCAAGGCGGCCGACAAGGGCGCTGACCTCGTGATCTTTCCCGAGCTGTTCATCACCGGCTATCCCCCGGAGGACCTGGTGCGCAGGCCGGCCTTTGGGCGCGCGGCGCGCGCCACGGTCGAGCGGCTGGCGACGGAGACGGCCGACGGCGGTCCAGGCGTGCTGCTCGGCAGCGTGTGGCCCGAGGACGGCAGGGTCTACAACGCGGCCGTCCTGCTAGACGCCGGGGAGGTCGCCGGCGTGCGCTTCAAGGTCGAGCTGCCGAACTATGGAGTGTTCGACGAAAAGCGCGTGTTCGACCAGGGACCGCTGCCGGGTCCGCTTGGCTTCCGGGGCGTGCGCATCGGGGTGCCGATCTGCGAGGACATTTGGAAGGAGGAGGTGTGCGAATGTCTGCAGGAGACCGGCGCCGAGCTGCTGGTATCGCCGAACGGCTCTCCCTTCGACTGGCCCAAGCCCGATCTGCGCATGAACGTTGCCGTGGCGCGCACCAAGGAGACTGGGCTGACGCTGATCTACCTCAACCAGGTCGGTGGCCAAGATGAGCTCGTCTTCGATGGCGCTTCCTTCGTGCTCAACCCCGAAG
>JBPYEF010000495.1:0-6687 GCA_051985875.1 Hyphomicrobiaceae bacterium | reverse complement strand
GCGCCGCCTTTCTGGGGTCTGCCGCTGCCAGAAGGCGATCAAGCGCATGGAATTTCCGTTGTCGTGCTTTACGATGGCTGGGCGCCGCGCCTGGGGCCCGGCTCGGCCGGCCTCCGGGCATCAGCAGAAGGACACCCCACAGAGCATGCGGCACACGGCGGCGACCCGGCTGATCGGGAATGGTGCGCGTATATGGGGCGCCTCGGATGACCTCGACGGGGGTCCAGAGGTCGTTAGTCCGCAGCGCGGCCCGAGATCCCCGGCGGCTGCCGCCGACGTTGCGGCCCAGAAATGCGGCAAGCGAAAGTGAACGGGATGGCTCTCGGGGAACGGGGATCGGCCGATTTTCCTATTAATGACCGGTGGGTCGCTTGGTTGGGGAATGCCTGAGCATGGTGCTACTCGCGGTCGAGGACATTCACGCCTATTACGGGGACGCCTACGTGCTGCAGGGGCTCTCCCTCAACCTCGAACAGGGCCAGATACTCGGACTGCTCGGGCGCAACGGCGTCGGCAAGACGACGCTCGTCAGCGCCATCACCGGCTTCAATCCGCCTCGGCGCGGCAGGATCCTGTTCAAGGGTCGCGACATCACCCACGCGCCCTCGTTTGCCACCGTACGCAGCGGCTTGGGCATCGTACCGCAGGGACGGCGCGTGTTTGCGAGCCTGAGTGTTGAGGAGAATCTGCGTGTCGCCGCGCGCAGCCCGGAGCGCCACGGCTGGACGCTTGCGCGGGTGTATGAGCTGTTTCCCCGCCTCGCGGAGCGGCGCACGCAGCGCGCCAAGACGCTGTCGGGGGGAGAGCAGCAGATGCTGGCGATCGGCCGCGGCCTGATGACCAATCCCGATTGCCTGATCATGGACGAGCCCTCCGAGGGTTTGGCTCCGATCATCATCCAGGGCGTGTGGGAGGCAATCGGCAGGCTGCGCAAGGAGGGACTGTCGATTCTGCTGGTCGAGCAGAACGCCGCGCTCGCGCTCAGGCTCGTCGACTACGTGCACGTGATGAGCAAGGGCCAGGTCGTGCATTCCGCCACCCCGGGCGAGCTCGCGGCCAGCGAGCAGATCAAGGCGCGCTATCTGGGGATCTGAGGCGATGCTCAGACCAGACCGCGGTACCAATCGAGGATCTGCTCGCCGGTGAGGTGCAGCGCCTCCTCGCTGGCGCGCAGGTGCGCGATCGCCCTGCGGAAGTAGGGAAGGCGGTGCGGGGCACCCATGATGTAGGGATGCACCACCAGCGCCATGACGCGCGCGCTGTCGGCGGCGTCCACGCGCAGCTGCTCGAACAGGTCGATGGCGCGATCGCTGTATTCGCAGGCGCGATGATGCTGGATCAGCATCATCGCCACGTCGTTGCACTCCTGCGTGTAGGGAATGCTGATCAGCGGGCCGGAACGCGTCTTGAGGGGCACGGGCTGATCATCCAATACCCAATCGCACACGTATTCATAGCCGGCTTCGACCAGCAGGTCGGGGGTATGCCAGGTCTCCGTCAACCCCGGGCCGAGCCACCCGCGCGGCCGCCGCCCCGCAAACTCGGCGATGACCTCGGTGGTGCGGGCGATGTCGGCGGCCTCGTCGGCGACCTTCTGCATGCTCCTCTGCGTCAGGCCGTGGCCGATGAACTCCCAATTGCGTTCGCGGGCAGCACGCGCGATCGGCTGGTAGGCAGCGATCGCCGAGCCGTTGATCGCAAGGGTGGTGGGCATGCGGAACTCGTCGATCACCTTGACAATGCGCCAGAAGCCCACGCGGTTGCCGTATTCGTGCCAGGCCCAGTTGGGAATGTCGGGTGAGGGAGCGCCCCCGGCCGGCGGTGTGATCACCGTGCGCGGCATCGGCGCGTCGATGTCCCATTCTTCGACGTTGACGATCAACCAGACGGCGACCTTCTTGCCGCCCGGCAAGGCCAGCGGCTTGCGCTCGCTTATCGGCGAAAAGGCCAACCGCTCGTTTGGGCGCACGGGATCGCTCCCCCTTCAGGCGTGAACCTTGGCGACGCCATTGTACCACGCGTAGATCTCCGCGCCGTTCCAGTGCAGCACGCCCGCGAAGCGGCCGATGTAGTCGTAGACGCGCTCGAGATAGGCGATACGGAACGTCTGCCCAGAAATGTACGGGTGGATGGCGATTGCCATGATCTTCGGGCGCGTGGCACCTTCCGCATACAGCCGGTCGAAGGCGTCGGTGCAGCGGCGCACGAAGTGCTCAGCCTCGTGGTGCTGCACCAGCATCATCGGGATGTCGTTCAGCTCCACCGAATAGGGCAGCGTGACCAGCGGGCCCTTGCCCGTGGCGATCACCGTCGGCTCATCGTCGTACACCCAGTCGCCGATGTACTTGACGCCGGCCTCTGCCAAGTGCTCGGGGGTGGCGAGGGTCTGCGTCAGTCCGGGCCCGAGCCAGCCGATCGGGCGTTTGCCCCAGAAGCTATCGAGCGTGTCCATGGTCTTGACGATCATTGAACGCTCGTCGGCGACCTTGTGGATGGGCATCTGCTCGTAGGCGTGGGCCATCGGCTCCCAGCCCGCATCGCGGGCTTCCTGGGCCACGCGCGCGTAATCCATGCAGACGCGGGCGTTGATCGACAGCGTGGGCCGCAGTCCGAGCCGCCGGTAGAGATCGAAGAAGCGCCACACGCCGACGCGCATGCCGTATTCGTGCCAGCTCCAGTTCGGCACATCCGGCAGCAGCACCTGACCCGTGGGCGCGGGGATTACCTGGCGCGCCATGGCGCGGGCGATGTCCCAGACCTCAAGGTTGACGATGCTCCACACGACAATGCGCGCGTCTCCCGGCAGCCGCAGCGGCGGGCGGTCGGGAAGTGCCGAATAGGGGGAGCGCTCTCGAGGGATCATGGGCTCGGCTCGCTGCTTGATGATCGAGGCCTGTGCATCGGCACCGTTCACGCGAAGATCCCCCCTAGCATTTTTGCGCTTCCGAGGGTAGGCGGTCGGTCCGGGAGAGCGCGTGCACCGGTGCGCAGTTCTTAGCGTCCGTCGAACACGCGCGTCCGCCAGCTCTCGGCCGGGGCGAAGCCTGAATGTCTATTGTGCTCCCCGTACCCACGCGCAAGAGACTTCGCGGCCGACGGCGCGCCGCCCTCGCCGATCACGACGAATGGGGCCCAGAAGGCGGGGTGCGCCGCGAAGCCGCCCTGGTGCACGATCGCCGCCATCGACCGGCGCATGGCCTCGGCGCGCCCGAGCGTTGGGTTGTCGGACACTTCGTGCACCGCGCGCGCGATCAGCTCAGCGGCCGCGTTGGAGTAGACCTCCCAATGGGATACGACGAGCGCCCGGGCACCCGCATAGAAGAAGGCGCGCGCGAGCCCTGAGAGCGCTTCCCCGCCCGCCCCCTCTGCCGCGGCCGTGTTGCAGGCCGACAGGATCACCCAGTCCGCATCCAGCTTCAACTGCGCGACCTCGGAGGCCGTCAACAGGCCGTCGTCCGCCTCCGTCGGCACCGCCGGCGGCGACAGCACGATCGCCGGCTCGGCGATCCCCGGCAAGAAGCTCTCCGTCTCGCTGGCGAGCAGTCCGTGGGTGGCGAAATGGACGATGCGGTAGCGATCGAGCGGGGCGTTCTTGACCGCGGTTTCTGTCGCCTCGGGACCGACGTGCACCTGCGCTGGCCCGGCGCCAAGGCTCGCCGCCACGCACGCGAGTTCGTGCTTGGTGTCCGGCAGGGGGCAGAGCGCGGACACGGCCGCGACATCCGTCGCGTTGCTGCGGAAGGTCCGTGGCGCGCTGCCCCTCAGGGCTGCCTGTGCCACGCCCTGTGGCGATGCCGTGCCCGGGCATTCCTCGGGGATGGGAATTGCCCGGCAGGAACTATTCCCCTGCAATGCCGGATCGCCGAAGCCGATGAAGGGCTCGCTTCCCCGTCCCGTGCTGCTCATGTGCCTCAGCGCGCGCAGGGAGGCCGCCGACGGCAGGATGGAGATCGGCTGCGCAAGGCCGAGCCAGCCTGCCTTGGCGTAGCCGACGAGGTCCCGGGCGTGCGCCGCATCGGGCGGCGTCGTGACCAGCACGGAGAAGGGAAGGCTCGCGAGCGCCGCGAAGGGAATGATCAGCATGTGCTTGCCGGCGGTGAGGTCGTGAACGGGCCCAAACAGCGCCACATAGAGCCGGTGCGCGAGCGCGAGGTCGAAGGGAAGCGCAGTCCCCGGCAGCGGCGCTTCTTGCTCGAGCAGCCGCTGGCAGGCGCCGCTGTCGTCCTCCCAGCTCAGGTCGTCGAGCCCGCAGCGCAACGCCTGCACGGAGGCCGTCAATGTCGCTTCCGAGACGGCGATCGGCGCCCATCGCACGGCGGTGCGCGTCACCGCCCAGACATAGCCACCGCTCATGTTGTGGGTGCCAAACACGAATTGCACGAGCACCTCGTCGTCCCGCAGCAGACGCTGCGCCTCCGCCACCGACAGCGGCTTCGGGTTGGCGAAATCCTCATAGTGCGGAAATTGGCGCGCGAGGTCCGCGTCGATGGCCGTGAGGCGCGCATCGATCTGCGTACGCCGCGCCGCCCAGTTGATGGTCGGGTCGCCGCCCTCCTTGCCGGCAGGTGCGGAGGCCGCCTCGATCAACTTCAACTCGGCGGCCTGATAGGCGGCGATCAGATCCTGTCGCTGGCGCACGAGTTCGGCGAGGCCGTCGCCGCGCTTGGCGAAGCGCGCGGCCATCTGCGACAGCGCGGCGGCCG
The DNA here is from genome assembly GCA_051985875.1 of Hyphomicrobiaceae bacterium. GTDB lineage: Bacteria > Pseudomonadota > Alphaproteobacteria > Rhizobiales > Hyphomicrobiaceae > AWTP1-13. Next base: position 1,984 of record JBPYEF010000495.1, on the reverse strand, counting down.
CCTGCGAGCGCACGGCCCACTGGGCGACCTCGAAGGTTTCGGCGGTGAATGCGCGCGCCAGCCGCTTGTCGCGCTTTGCCAGCTCCGCCGCGGCGGCGATCACGCCCCAGAGCGCATGGCGATTGAGCTCGATCTCGCTGTGGGCCACGCGCGCATCGCGCTCGGATGAGCGGACCGAGCGGATCGCTCGCCCGATGTAGATCGCCGCCGCGCGCTTGAAGAGCGCGTAGGATCCGTGCCAATCGCCCTGGACCATCCGGATCGTGCCGAGGTTGCCGAGCAACCGCGCACCGGTGAAGCTGTCGGCCCCGAGCCGCTTGTCGACGATCGCCAGCGCGCGCCGGTAGAGCGCCTCGGCCTCCGCATAGCGCTGCTTGCTCAACAGGGCGCCGCCGAACGCGGCGAGCGCCGTGGCGACATCGACGTTGGTTGCACCGAGCGCGCCTTCGAGGATGGCAAGCCCTTGCCGATGCAGCGCATAGGCCTCCTCGTAGCGCTCGAGGCCCGCCAGCACGACGGCGATGTTGTTCCGCAGCCGGCCGACCACGGGGTGGTTCGCCCCGTACGTCTTCTCGAGGATCGGCAACGCCTGGGCATAGTTCGCTTCCGCTTCGGCATAGCGCTGCTGATCGGCGAGCAGGCCCGCCAGCAGGACGCGCGTCTGCGCGGCCGGCTCCTGCGCGCTGCTGCCGGCAGCGTCGCGAATTGCCAACGCGCGGCGATAGGCACCGGCGGCGGCGTCGTATTTGCCTTGCGCCTTGTAGAGCAGCGCGAGTGTCTCGAGCGCATCGGCGGTGCGGACGTGCCGGGGGCCCCACGCCGCCTCGCTGCTCGCCACCAGCTGCAGCACGATCGGCACGGCGAGGTCCGTGCGGCCCTGGTCGCGAAACACGCTTGCCAGAAACGCCAGCGTCTCGGCGCGGCGCGGGTGCCCCGGCCAGTAGCTCGCGGTGATCGCCAGTGCCCGCTGCAGCACGGCCGCCGCTTCGGAAAGGCGGCTTTGTGCGTGCAAGGAAGCACCGAGCAGGTTGAGCGATTTGACGATGCCGGGATCGGCGGCATCGGCCGTCTTCTCGCGAATGCGCAGCGACTGGCGGAACATGGCCTCCGCTTCGAGCGAGCGGTTCTGCACCTCGAAGATCTCGCCGAGGATGAACAGTGGCTCGGCCGAAGCAGCACTCCCGGGCCCATCCTTGGCGTCGAGGATCGCAATCGCCCGGCGCGCGAGAGCTTCGCCCTGCTGGTAGTTGCCGAGCGCCGCCAGCATCATCGCCGCCGTCGTCAGGAAGCTTGCGGTGGACGGATCGTCGGGCCCGCGCGTCTTTTCGGCGATGTCCAGCGCGCGCCGGCTCAGCTGCGTTGCCTCAGCAATGCGTCCCTCGGTGGTGCGCAGATTGGCGAGCCTGAGGAGGGCGAGTACGACCTCGGCAGCCTCCGGACCGGCGGTTCGCTCGGTAATGGCAAGCGCGCGCTGGTACTGGGCCTCCGCCTCATCGAGACGGCCGAGCGCATGGTACGCCTGCCCGAGCTGCACGGACGCCGCGGCCATCTCCGCGCTGTCCTCCGGGAATTGCCGTCGGGTGGCCTCGATGAGCTGCTCGGCGGCAGCAAGGGCGTCGGCGAACTTGCCGTGCTCGAAGAGCGCGGTCGAGCGCTGCGCGAGCGCCGCGCGATCTTCGGCCACGGCACCGGCGGTGGTCAGCGCGAGCAGCGCGCACACTAACACCAGCTGGGCGAAGCGGCGACTGCCGAGCCTTCCCGCGCCGCGCCGCATCACCCCCCGCCCCCACCCGTGCCTGGCACCGCAACGAACCCCCACACCGCGGTTTTGCGCAACGTCGCGTTGCACCTTGCTCCGCGTGCCGGACCCCCGGCAAGGGTCGCAGTTGGCGACGCTATGGCGATGCCCGGGCGATCAGGCTTTGCCCGCGCGGATCACCCCTTTACCGATCCGGAGGTGAGGCCGGCGACGTAGTGCTCGACG
>JBPYEF010000494.1:0-7285 GCA_051985875.1 Hyphomicrobiaceae bacterium | reverse complement strand
CGGCGCCGGACATCAACGCGGAGCTGTTTCGCACGAGCATCGCCCCGAAGATCGCCGCCCTGCAGGGCACGCAGACGACGATCTACGCCGCGTCCGAGGACCTGGCGCTCAGGGCCTCGAAGATCGTGCACGGTTTCAAGCGCGTCGGAGAAACCGACGGCGGCGTTTTTGTCTATCCCGGGTTCGACACCATCGATGCCAGCAATGCCGCCAACGTCATACGTGCCTTCGGTCACTCCTACCTGATGGATAGTTCACCGGTGCTCGAGGACATCAAGAGCATCGTTCTGCAGAAGCTCGCCGCCAAGCAGCGCGGCCTGTCCGAGGTCGGAACCTCGCCCAATTTCTATTGGCAGCTGCCCTAGCGCAGCCCACCTGGACCGCGCACCACCGCTTGGCCGTGCGCGCACGGCCGGTCGCCAGCCGTTGCGGTCACCTGCTCGCCCCGGGGGGCCGCTGTTTCGCCGCGCGCCTCGAAGGTGGCGGGCGTGACCCGGTTTTGCACACCCCCCTTGTAGCAGGCCTTGTAGCGGGGGATGCACCCGGCAGCTTTCATCAACCCGTCGCGCAGCCAGGGCAAACTGGGAGAGCGGAAAATGGGTGCGCTGCCATTATCGTCGGAGATGCTGTCGCGCGTTCCGCATGGCTTGGCTCCCGGCTCTGCCAGCCGGTAGCAATCGGTTCGGACGCGATACGGCTTCGTGTCCGACCAAGCCGGTCCGGTGGCCGCGATCGCCTCACCCCGCTGGCGCCGGCTACCGGACCGGCGCCGACCGCAGCGCGTGTCGCCGTCTGGGCCGCTTCGCCAGCTTCCCCGGTTCTGTCGATCCGATGTCGGTTGAAGTAGCGTTGCCTGCCTGGGCGATTGCCGCGGCCTGCGCGCGTTAACCCTCGTCAGGCAGCGCGAGGGTGATCGGGCAATCTGCCGACCGCGTTCGCGCCGCGCACGCGCCCTCTCGGGCAGCATTGACCGGTCGATCGATGGCGCCTACGGTCCCCCGCACATGAGAGCATGCCGCCGCACAAGCCGCTGTCGCGCGTTGCTCGGAGCCGTTGCTCTTCTGTGCAACGTGCTCGCGACATTCCTCGTGTGCGTGCGCCCCGCATTGGCCGACGGCGCCCTTGCCAGCATTGTCATTTGCACCGCGAGCGGCGCCAAGTCCATACCGGCCGAGGGCGATGCCGGACCTAAGTTCGCGCCCGGCCATTGCCCGGCCTGCAATGTTGCTCCATTCGTGCTTGCAGCCCCCGTCGCCGTCAGCGCGGTACCGCTGCCGCTTGCGCCTGCCGACGCCAGTGCACCGCGTGGATCGTCGCAACTGCCCGTTCACCTGTCGCTCGGCGGCATCCGCAGCCGGGCGCCTCCGCTGTTCCGCTGACCTCACAATCGCAACAGTCAGAAGTCAGTGGAGAGGCGAACAATGCTACGCTTGCTGTTTTTCATCGCGGCCGCGGCCGCGATGCTGCCCATGGGCGCAATCGGCCAGGAGCCCTCGCGCTACACACTCGGATCCCTGGTTATCGAAGCACCGTGGATACGGGCGACACCGGCCGGTGCCCAGGTCGCCGGAGGCTACGTCAAGATCACCAACAACGGCCAGACACCCGACCGTTTGATCGGCGGGTCCCTGCCGGTCGCCGCCGACGTGCAAGTGCACGAGATGAGCATGAACGACGGGGTGATGAAAATGCGCATGTTGAAGGACGGGCTCGAGATCGCCCCCGGGAAAACCGTGGAGCTCAAGCCCGGCGGCTATCACCTGATGTTCACGGGGCTGCGTGAGCGCCTCGTGGATAAGCAGACGATCAAGGGCACGCTCCGCTTCGAGAAGGCCGGCTCGGTCGAAGTCGAGTACCGCGTCGCGCCGATCGGTGCCCAATCGGCCGAACACATGCATCATTGATCATTATTGATCATTGCGCCGTGATTGGCCGTGTTGAGCCAATCGAGCAGCGCCTGGCGCACCGCGGGGACGTTCGTTGCCGTGCCGACGGCCCACCGACACCCTTGCGCAAGCGCTAGCGCTGCTTGTTGGCGTCGACCACCGCCAGCGCCGTCATGTTGACGATTCGCCGCACGCTGACGGCCGGCTCCAAAATATGCACCGGCTTGGCGGCGCCGAGCAGGATTGGCCCGACGGTGATGCCGTGGCCGGCGGTGACCTTGAGCAGGTTATAGGAAATATTGGCGGCATCGACGCTCGGCATGATCAACAGATTGGCGTCCGTCTGCAGCGGCGAGCCAGGAAACACATCGTCGCGTACCATCCTCGACAGTGCGGCGTCGCCGCGCATCTCGCCATCGACCATGAGCCCGGGGTCGTGCTCGACCAGAATCGCGCGTGCATCACGCATCAGCTTGGCCTCGGGCGCATTCGAACTGCCGAAGCTCGAGTGCGAGAGGAGTGCCAGCACCGGCGTGAGCCCGAAGCGGCGCACCTCCTCCGCCGCGAGCAGGGCGAGTTCGGCAATCTCCTCCGGCCGCGGGTTGTGGTTGACGTAGGTATCGCAGATGAAGATCTGCCGGTTCGGCAACATCAGCATATTCATCGCCGCAAGCGTCAGCACCCCGGGACGCTTGCCGATGACGTCGCGCACATAGGCCAGATGCTCGTCGAATGTGCCAACCGTGCCGCACAGCATGGCGTCGACTTCGCCGCGGCGCAGCAGCATCGCGGCGACCAGCGAGCTGCGGGTACGCATCGCCTCCTTGGCGATCGCTTCGGTCACGCCCTGCCGGCGCCCGAGTTGATAGTATTCGGCGACCAGATCAGGATAGCGCGCGTCGCTGTGCATGTTGACCACCTCGCAGCCGACGCCGAGCTGCAGGCGCAGCGCCAGCCTTTCGATGCGCGCAGCGATCACGTCGGCGCGACCGACGAGCACCGGCCGCGCCAGGCCTTCGTCGACGACGACCTGCACGGCGCGCAGCACGCGCTCCTCCTCGCCTTCGGCATATACGACGCGCTTCGGTGAGGCCCTGGCCGCCTCGAACACCGGCTTCATGCTGTTGCCGGAGTGGTACACGAAGCGGGCCATTCTCTCGCGATACACCTCGAGGCTGGGCAGCGGGCGCGTGGCAACGCCGCTGTCCATCGCCGCCTTCGCAACCGCCGGCGCCACCCGCTCGATCAGCCGCGGGTCGAAGGGTCGGGGAATCAGGTAGTCGCGGCCGAAGTTGAGTGCTTGCCCGCCGTAGGCGGTGGCGACGATATCCGAGGCTTCGGCGCGTGCCAGCTCGGCAATGGCGTGTACCGCGGCGATCTTCATCGCCTCGTTGATGGTCGTGGCTCCGACGTCGAGCGCGCCGCGGAATATGAAGGGAAAGCACAGCACGTTGTTGACTTGGTTTGGATAGTCGGAGCGCCCCGTACACAGAATCGCGTCCGGGCGCGCCGCACGGGCGAGCTCAGGACGGATTTCGGGATCGGGGTTGGCGAGCGCCAGGATCAGCGGATCGCAAGCCATGCCCTTGAGCATCTCGGGCTTGAGCACGCCGCCTGCGGACAGCCCGAGGAAAATGTCGGCGCCGGGAAGGATATCCGCAAGCACACGCGCCTTGGTCTCCCGCGCGTAGCGCGCCTTCTCCGGATCCATTTCCACTGTACGGCCCCTGAAGACGACCCCATGGATGTCGGAGATGAAGATGTTCTCGCGCCGCAGCCCGAGCGCGACCAGCAAGTCGAGACAAGCCAGCGCCGCGGCTCCCGCGCCCGATACCGCCGCCTTGGCCGCGGTGATGTCCTTGCCGACCAGTCGCAAAGCGTTCAGCACAGCGGCGCAGACGATGATCGCAGTGCCGTGCTGATCGTCGTGAAATACGGGGATCCTCATGCGTTCGCGCAGCCGACGCTCGATCTGGAAGCATTCAGGGGCCTTGATATCCTCGAGATTGATGCCCCCGAACGTTGGCTCCAGGGCGGTGATGATGTCGACGATTCTGTCGGGATCCACCGCGTCGATCTCGATGTCGAACACATCGATGCCCGCGAACTTCTTGAACAGGCAGCCCTTGCCCTCCATCACCGGCTTTCCCGCCAACGGACCGATGTTGCCGAGGCCCAACACCGCCGAGCCGTTGCTGATCACCGCCACCAGGTTGGCACGCGACGTCAGGGTGGCGGCCTGCTGTGGGTCGTCGCGGATCGCCAGGCAGGCATAGGCAACCCCCGGGGAGTAGGCCAGCGACAAGTCGTGCTGGTTGGTAAGCCCCTTGGTCGGAGTGACCGAAACCTTCCCCGGAGTTGGTGCGCGATGATATTCGAGCGCGGCCTGACGCAGCAGTTTCTCATCCATGGGTGCGGTCCTGTGGCGAACGCCCGCGCTTCTAGTCCGTGCCGCCTGCGGCGAGCGGATGCCGGCGGGGATGGCATGCGACAGGGGTGGACCCCGCGCTCCGGCGTACGCGAAGGCACCATTGCCGCTGCAGCAGCGCTTCGCGCACGCCGCCCCCTCCCCCGGACACTGGGAGACGCACAATAGTTGCCCCGCGCCGGGCGCGTCGAGACCCAGCGCGCACTCGAACGGGGAGCGCGAAGCGGCCCTGGATACGGGCGGCCGCTCGTGCTCTCTACCCGCGCAGCGGCGGGTCGCTTCCCTGCTTGGGGCGGGGTAACGCACAGTCGACGGCCGGATGGGCGCAACCGCTGCTTCCGGTCCGCCAGATTTCTGCGTTCCGTGCGCGCCCGCCCTGCGCGCTGCCCGCAGTTCAAGCACCGCTCGGCGCTTGCTTTAGCAAGCTTTGCGCGATGCGGCTAAGCCACCGGTCACCGATCGCCGCGCAAGCTGGCGCGCGCGGCCTCACAACTGGGAGCGCGCCCGCAAGCGAGCTGCGCACGGTCGCTCTTGCCGGGCCGCGCGTGGGCCCGCGGCGGCACCGCGATCAGCACGGCCGCAATCGTTGCGAGCACGGCGATGATAAGGGGAACGAGAATCTGCCGCATCACCGCACTTTGGCGCGGCAGCGCTGAATGCGGCATGAACGCCATCACCCCCGCAAGCTTCCCGCCCGCTTCGCTTGCGTCTCGGCAGCACCGCACCGGGCGCGCGCCGAGGCAATGCGCTCTGTCCGCAGCCTGAACACCTTGCCCCCCAGCGGGGCCGGCGCTGGCAATGGTCGGTACTCACACCATGCTGAACCCCCCATTGATGCTAACCACCTGGCCGGTGATCCAGCTGCCGTGATCGGAAGCGAGCAGGGTGATCAGCGGCGCGACGTCGGCCGCTTGGCCGAGGCGTCCGAGCGGGTAGAACTTCAAGACCTTCTCGCGGTTGGCCGCCAGCCAGGCCGCGTCATGCCCGGTTTCGACCAGCCCGAGCGAGACGGCATTGGCCGTGGTGCCCGATTTGCCGAGCTCGCGCGCCAGCGACTTCATCAGTCCAATGACACCGGCGCGCGCGGCGGCGGCGATCGACAGCCCGGATTCGCCGACCCGGGAGCTGTCGCCCGTCAGGCTGATGATTCGCCCCCGGCCGCGGGTCTGCAGCAGCGGGATGGCGGCGCTGCAGCAGTGGATGGCGCCGTACAAACAGCTGTCGATCTGCCGCCGCCAGTCCTCGGGCGTGGTGTCGACGAACCGTTTGCGCAGCACGAGGCCAGCGCCGTTGACGAGGATGTCGAGCCCGCCGAGCTCGGCTGCAGCGCGCGCAACCATGTCCGTCACCGCCGCGCGATCGGCAACATCGGCCTGGCACGTGATGGCACGGCCGCCGCGCGCGGTGATGTGCTCTACCACGGCACGCGCGCCAGCCTCGGAGCGGTGATAGTTGACCACCACCGCCGCACCCGCGCCGGCGAGCGCCAACGCGATCGCGCGCCCGACTCCGCGGGCCGCACCGGTGACGAGAGCCACCCGACCCTCGAGCTCAGTCGTCATGTACACTCTCCTCCCTGCGCACGTGCGGCCTCGAGCAGCCGGAACAGCCGCTCGGGCGTGATCGGGAGCTCATCGATTTCGATGCCGAGCGGGCTCAGCGCGTCGGCCAAGGCGTTGGCGATGGCCGCCGGCGCACCGATCGTCCCGCCTTCGCCCATGCCACGAAAGCCGCCGATCGCCGGGGAAGCGCTTTCCAGGTGGGTGATGCTGATCGGCGGCACGTCGCCGGCAAGCGGCAGCAGGTAATCGACCAGGCTCGCGGTCAAAAGCTGGCCCTGATCGTCGTACACGACCTCCTCGTGCAAGGCGGCGCCGATGCCTTGCACCACTCCGCCGTGCACCTGTCCCTCGACGATGAGCGGGTTGATCAGTCGCCCGCAGTCCTCGGCCACGGCAATTTTCTCCAGGCGCACGGCACAGATTTCCGGGTCCACCTCGAGGACCACGACGTGCGTCGCCGAGCTCGTCGTGCCGAACACCGGGTCGTAAGTGGCGCTGCTGTCGAGTTCCGCCCGCAACTCCGCGGGCAGGCGGCCCATGTCGCGGTAGACCGCGCGCGCTACCTCCGTGAAGGTCGTCGCCTTGTTCGTGCCGGGCACGAAGATGCGGCCATCCTCGGCCGCCAGCGCATCGGGCGCGGCTTCGAGCAGATGCGCAGCCGCCCTGAACACCTTGCTGCGCAAGCTCCGCGCGGCAAGCGTCGCGGCGCCGCCTGCGAGCACCGTGCTGCGGCTGGCGAAGCTGCCCGTGGCATTGGCCACGACCGCACTGTCGCCATGAACGATGCGAACGTCTTCGACGCGTACCCCGAGCTTGTCGGCAACCAGTTGCGCCAGCGTCGTCTCGTGCCCCTGTCCATGGGCGGCAATGCCGAACGCCGCGGTGATGCCGCCGAGCGCGTCAATGCAAATGCGTGCCGTTTCGGTGCCGGTGTTGAGCGGCATTCCCGGCGCGACCGAAATGCGCGAACCGATGCCGGTCAGTTCGGCGTAGCAGGCGATGCCTATTCCGAACAGGCGGCCGGCGGCGCGCGCCTCGACCTGACGCCGGCGCAAGGCGTCGTAGTCGACCGCTTGGCACGCCGCCTGCAGTCCCTCTCGAAAAGCCGACCGATCCCAGACGATGCCCGAACCGATGCGGTATGGGAACTCCGCGTCGCGAACGAGATTGCGCAGACGGATTTCGCGCGCATCGATGCCGAGGCGGCGCGCCGCAATGTCCATCAGGCGCTCGAGCACAAAAGTTGCTTCCGGCCGGCCGGCACCGCGGTAGGCATCGACCGGCGTGGTATTGGTGTAGACGGTGTCGACCTCTGCATAGATCGCTGGAATGTCGTACTGCCCTGAAAGCAGGGTCGCATAGAGATAGGTCGGCACGCTCGACGAGAAGGTCGACATGTAAGCGCCGAG
>JBPYEF010000493.1:0-18548 GCA_051985875.1 Hyphomicrobiaceae bacterium | reverse complement strand
CCCCGCCGCGCTCATCGGCTACAACGCATTGACAGGTACCTGTCGCAGCGCGGGCCGGCCGACGCTGACGTAGGTAAACCCATGCCGCGCCATGTCCTCGGTGCGGAAGATATTGCGCAAGTCGATGACGATCGGGCGCCGCAGCAGCGCTTTGACGCGGGACAGATCCAGTGCACGGAACACCGCCCATTCCGTCATGATGACGAGGGCATCGGCCCCGTCCACGCAGCGATAGGGATCCTCGGCATAGCCGATGTTCGGCAGCAGCGCGTGGGCATGCGTCATGCCCTGGGGATCGTAGGCGCGCACCTTTGCACCGGCATCCTGCAAGGCCGTAATGATGGCGACCGAAGGCGATTCGCGCATATCGTCGGTATCAGGCTTGAAGGTCAAGCCGAGCACGGCAATGGTCTGGCCGCGAACCTGGCCCCCGCATGCCCCGATGATCTTGCGCGCCATCGCTCGCTTGCGCTGCTCGTTGATAGCGATGATCGTCTCGATCGAGCGGATCGGAACGCCGAAGTCGTGACCCGACTTCAATAGCGCCAGCAAATCCTTCGGGAAGCACGAGCCGCCGTAGCCCGGACCGGCGTTGAGGAACTTGGGTCCGATGCGGTTGTCGAGGCCGATGCCCTGCGCCACCTCCTGCACATTGGCGCCGGCCTGCTCGCACAGATCGGCGATTTCGTTGATGAAGGTGATCTTGGTGGCGAGAAAAGCGTTGGCCGCGTACTTGATCAGCTCGGCGCCGCGCCGCTCCGTGAAGACCATGGGAATGTGCTGCTCGATCAGCGGCCGATAAAGCTCGCTCATGACGCCGCGGGCGCGCGCGTTATCGGTTCCGATAACCACGCGGTCCGGGTGCTTGAAATCTTCGATCGCCGCGCCCTCGCGCAGGAATTCCGGGTTGGAGACGACGGCGAAGTCCGCCGTCGGGCGCAGTTCGCTGATGATGCGCGCGACCTCATCGCCGGTGCCGACGGGAACGGTCGATTTGGTAATGATCACCTTGAAGCGGTCGATAAGCGGCGCAAGCGCGCGGGCCGCCGCGTATACGTAGGCGAGGTCTGCCAGACCGTCGGCGGGCCGCGAGGGCGTGCCGACGGCAATAAACACCGCGTCGGCGGCGCGCGCCGGCGCGGCAAGCTCGCAGGTGAAGGACAGCCGTTGCGTGGCCACGCCCGTGGCCACGAGCTCGGCGAGGCCGGGCTCGAAGATCGGCATTTCGCCGCACGCCAGCGAGGCGACCTTGCGCGCATCGTTGTCGATGCAGGTGACGACGTGCCCGAAGTCGGCAAAGCACGCCCCGGAAACCAGGCCGACGTATCCCGAGCCGATGATCGCTATGCGCATAGTTGCCGCTCTCGCCAAGGCGGCGGCGCGCTGGCCGTGCACGGCCGCAACGGGCACGCAGTGCCTGCCCGCCGCCGCGTGCCCAGGGCCGCGATCTCGCCGCTGCCGCCCACACTCACCCCCGCCGCGCCCTGCGGGCCACGGAAACCGGCGCCGTCCCTTTCTGCGCCGTCCCTTGCTGCCCGCTCCTCGGTCCCTTTCTGCCGCGTTCCGTTCCGCCCCGTTCCGTTCCGCCCCGTTCCGTTCTGCCCGTTGCGTTCCGCCCGTTGCGTTCTGCATCTGCACCGTCGTCGCGCACGGGCCCTCGTACGCTGGTTCACAGCACTTATGGCGCGGGCTATGATTGGCGGCAAGAGGCGGGGGGCGGCCCATGGTATAAGTGAGCGGCCGCGATTCGGGGCGCTTGTGGGTCACTGCGGCACGCATCGCCGAGCTCCAGCGGTGGTTGCAGGGAATGAGGGATGAGCATCACGCGGCGCTAATAGCGACTGCGCGCGCTGTGTTCCGCCGCCTCATCGGCCTCGGCCGTTATCCGAAGCGCGCCATACTGGCGGTTACCGACCTATTGCTCCTCGGTTTGGCGCTGTGGTCGGCGCTATCGTTGCGTTTTGGCGAACTTTATCTCGCTCCGTCCTGGGAGATGGCGCTGATCTTCTGCGCCGCGCCAGTGATCGGGGTGGCGACGTTCTTCCAACTCGGTCTCTATCGGTTGGTCACGCGCTACATCGGTGCGAGCGGCACCGGCCTAATCGTCGTCGGAGTGCTGCTCTCGGCGCTGTTCTGGGCGCTGCTCGTGCTGTTGTCGGGCATTCCCGGCGTGCCCCGCTCGGTAGTCATTCTCTACCCCCTATTTGGGTCCGCCCTTGTATGGGGCGTGCGGCGGTTCGCCGGCTGGCTGCTCGAGCAGGCTGGCGTGGCTCTGCCCGTGACGCGCGAAAGGGCGCGCGGGGTATTGATCTACGGCGCGGGAACGACGGGCGTGCAGCTGCTCGAGGCGCTGCGCCACTCCCGCAACTACGTGCCGATCGGCTTCGTCGACACGAGCGCGACGCTGTGGGGGCAGTACGTCGGCGGCCTCAAGGTGTACCGGCCCGAGCGCATCCCGGCGCTGCTCGAGCGCAATGACGTACGCGAAGTGCTCCTCGCCTTGCCGCAGGCGCGCCGGCGCGAGCGGCAGGCGGCGCTGCGACAATTGTCCGCGCACAGCGTCGTTGTGCGAACGCTACCGGCAATCGAGGACCTCGCCACCGGCCGGGTGACGGTGAGCGACCTGCGCCCGGTCGGCGCAGAGGATCTGCTCGGGCGCGAGCCCGTGCCTCCGGACGCCGCCCTGCTCAGGCGCACGATCATCGGCAGATCGGTGTTAGTGACGGGCGCCGGCGGTTCCATCGGCTCGGAGCTGGTTCGCCAGATTCTGCACTACGGTCCGCCGCGCGCACTGGTCTTGCTCGAGGCGAGCGAGGCGCAATTGCACCTCATCGAGACGGAAATCGCCGAAACGCTGAAGGCCAGGGCCGCATCCGGCGCCTATCGCGCGCCGACCGTCGCGGCGGTGCTCGGCTCGATTGCCGACGGCGAGCTGATGTGCCGGACGATCGCGGGCCATGGCGTGCAAGCAATCTTCCATGCCGCCGCCCACAAGCACGTGCCGATCGTCGAGCACAATGCAGTTGAGGGCCTGCGCAACAACACGTTTGGCACCGCGACCCTCGCCGAGGCAGCGGAGCGGTGCGGCGTTGAACGCTTCGTCCTGATCTCGACGGACAAGGCCGTGCGGCCGACGAGCATCATGGGTGCGAGCAAGCGGCTCGCGGAAATGATCCTGCAGGCGCGTGCGCAGAGGGCACCGGGCGCAACGGTCTTCACCATGGTGCGGTTCGGCAACGTGCTGGACAGCTCTGGGTCGGTCGTGCGCACATTCCGCCGGCAGATCGAGTCAGGCGGCCCAGTGACGGTCACACACCCCGATGCCATCCGCTACTTCATGTCGATTCCCGAGGCGGCGGCCCTGGTCGTGCAGGCGGGGGCGATGGCCAGCGGCGGAGAAGTGTTCATGCTGGACATGGGGGAGCCGGTTAAGATCGACGATCTCGCCAGATCGATGATCCGCCTGATGGGGCTCGAGGTACGCGAGGCAAGGCACCCCGACGGTGATATCGCCATCGACTACATCGGCTTGCGCCCTGGCGAGAAGCTGCACGAGGAGCTGCTGCTCGGGCAGAACATCACCCCGACCGAGCACCCACGCATTCTCAAGTGCCAGGAGCCTTGCCTCCCGGCCGGCGAACTGGCGCGGCTGCTCGACCAGCTGCGCAAGGCCATGGACGCCGGCGACATGCCCGCCATGCGTGCAGTCCTGACGCGGGCGGTCGAGGGCTATCGAGCGGAACCGCGCCCGCTCAGCCCGGGCGCTTCCGCCGTCGCCCCGCTTGCGTCCGGGGCACAGCGCGCGAACTGACCTCCTCGCCGCGCGGCCAAATGCGGCCAGGGTGCGGCCAGGGCGCGGTCAGGACACGGCCCCGGAGCACGGCCGGGGCGCGCGGCCGGGGGTGCGGTCGGGCATGCCGCCTGGCGAGCCCCTGCCGGCCTGCGCCAGGGTGCACGGCCCTCGAAGCGCCGCCGTGGAAGGGGGGAGAGGGCCTGGCCGAACGGTCGGTGCGAGCGCAGAGCCCCACATGTGCTTGCGGATGATGGCCGGGCCTCAGTGTGCGCCGACGCCCTCGGCCCAGGCCAGCCATCGTGCAACGCGGCCTTCGGGATCGGCATTGCTGAAGATGTCGGTGATCACAGCGACGCTGTCCGCGCCGGCAGCGAGCACCGCATCGGCGCGCTCGGGCGTGATGCCGCCGATACCGATCAAGGGGAGGGAGCCGACGCGGCGCTTCCAGTCCGCGACCCGCGCCAGCCCCTGCGGCGCCCATGCCATCACCTTAAGCTGCGTTGCATACACCGGGCCGAGGGCGACGTAGTCGGGCGCTGCGGCAAGGGCGATGTCGAGCTCCGCCTCGCTGTGGGTGCTGATGCCGAGCCGCATGCCCTTGGCCTGGATCGTCGGCAGGTCGGCGGCGGCGAGATCCTCCTGGCCGAGGTGGATGTAGTCGGCACCGAGGGCCAGCGCTTCGCGCCAGTGGTCATTGACGATCAGCTGGCAATCGTGGCGCGCGCATACCTCGATGCTGTCCCCGATCTCCCGGCGGATGCGTTCGCTGCTGGCGTCCTTCAATCGCAGTTGCACGCAACGGATCCCGAGTGGCACCAGCCGCCGCAGCCAGGCCGCATCGGGCACGATCGGATAGAACGCATCGAGCCCGGCGCGCTCTCGGTTCATCGCGGTCGCTCGAGATCGAAGAACGGTGTGCCGGCTACCGGGGTCGACGGCGCTGCCATGTCGCGCCGCTGCATTAGCCCGGACTCGAAGGCGGTGCGACCAGCCTCGATCGCCGCGGCGAAGGCGCGTGCCATGCGCACCGGATCGGCGGCGGTGGCGACCGCCGTGTTCAACAGCACGGCGTCGAATCCCATCTCCATGGCCGCCGCCGCGTGCGAGGGGGCGCCGATGCCCGCGTCGATGATCAGCGGCACGTCGGCAAAGTAGCGCCGCAGCGATTTCAGGGCATACGGGTTGGCGAGGCCGTAGCCGGTGCCGATCGGCGCTGCCCAGGGCATCAGCACCGCGCACCCGGCGCCGAGCAGGCGCTCGGCGGCGACCAAGTCCTCGGTCGTGTATGGGAAGACCTTGAAGCCCTCGCGCGTCAACTCGGTGGCGGCCTCAACGAGGCCGAACAGGTCCGGCTGCAGCGTATCGTCGTTGCCGATCACTTCGAGCTTGATCCAATCCGTGGCGAACAGCTCGCGTGCCATCTGCGCGGTCGTGACCGCCTCCCGGGCGGTCCGACAGCCGGCCGTATTCGGCATGACGCGCACGCCGAGCGCCTTGATCAGCTCGAAGAAGCGCTGGCCGGTGTTGGAGCGTGCCGCTTCGCGCCGCACCGATACGGTGACGATCCCTGCGCGCGCCGCGCGCACGGCATCGCTCATCACCTGCGGCGAGGGAAAGCGCGCGCTGCCGATCAGCAGCCGAGAGGCAATGGCCACGCCATAGAGCGTCAATGGCCGCCCGGCAGGAGGCTCAACTGCGTGCATCGCCCGGCTCACCCCCCTTGGCGCGGCGTTACGATCTCGACGGCATCCTCGCCGGTCAGCGGCGTACGCCCGCGCGCGGCGCGCGGGACGAACGCGCCGTTGAGCGCGGTCGCCACCTCGCCCTCGGCGTATCCGAGCTCTACCAGCAGCTCGGCCAGGCTTGCCGCGCGCGTCGCCGTGGGCTCGCCATTGACGAGGATGTGCGTGCGCTCCGACGTGCAAAGGTGCATGGGTCCAGTCCGGGGGAGGCTGTCAGAGGTTTATCTGCGACGCGCGGCCGCCCAATTCAAGGAGTTTTCGCGCCCTCGCGACGGGCCAAAGCCGAGCGGCCGGCGCCCACCGATTATGAACGTCGTTTACTCATCGCGCATGCGCGCGCAATGCGAGGGCTTTACCATTGCCGCGTAGCATGCTCGCAACTGCGAACCTAGGGCCAGACCGATGTTCCTCCCGCTGTTGTCCTCGCGCCGGTTTGCGCCGCTGTTCTGGTGCCAGTTTTGCTCGGCCCTCAACGACAATTTCTTCAAGAACGCGCTCGGCATGCTCATTCTGTTTGGCATCGGCGGCAGCGGCGCGGCGGCGCCCGAGCGGGCGGCCATGCTGCTCACGCTCTCCGGCGTCGCCTTCATCGCCCCCTTTTTTCTGTTCTCCGCACTCGGGGGCGAGCTCGCCGACCGTTTCGACAAGGCACGGGTCGCACGGTCGATCCGGTTGGCCGAAATCCCGGTTGCGGCGCTCGCGGCCGCCGGCTTCCTTGGCCATCTGTTGCCCCTTCTGATCGTTGCCCTGGCCGGCTTTGGCACCATCGCGGCGCTGTTTGGCCCGGTCAAATACGGCCTGTTGCCCGAGCGGCTGACGCCGGCCGAGCTACCCGCAAGCAACGCCCTGGTGGAGGGCGCGACCTTCCTTGCCATTCTGATCGGCACGATTGCGGGCACCGCGGCGGTTTCCACTCCGTACGGCGCCGGGCTGATCATCGCCGTCGTGTTGCTGCTCGCGGCCGCCGCGTTTCTTGCCGCCGCCGCCATCCCAGCGGCGGCGCCGGCCGCACCCGACCTCGTGGTCACCGCCAACCCCTGGACATCGACGCGCGCGCTGCTCAGTGAGCTCAGGGCCGACAGGCGGTCGGCAACCGGTGCGCACATCGTCGCGTTTTTCTGGCTGGTCGGCTTTTTGGTGCTGGCGCTGCTCCCGGTCCTCGCCAAGGACAACTTCGCCGGCGACCAGCGGCTGATCGCGCTCTGCCTCGCCGCGTTCACCGTCGGCATCGCCATCGGCTCCGGGCTCGCCGCTGCGGCAAGCCGTGGGCAGCCGAACCTGGCGCTGGTGCCGCTCGGAGCGCTGCTCATGGGCATTTGCGCCCTGTTTGTTGCCGGCGTCGCCGCCGGCGCCGCGGCGGGTGTGGGAGCAGGCGCACCTCTCCTGTCGCTAAGCGTGATCTTGCTCCTGGCAGGATTGTGTGCGCTGGCGCTGGCCGGCGGATTGTTCATTGTCCCTTCCTTTGCCGCCGTGCAGGCGTGGGCCCCCGTCGCGCGGCGCGCGCGCGTGATCGCTGCCGTCAACGTCCTCAGCGCCGCATACATGGCCGCGGGCGGCGGCGTGCTCGCCGCGCTACAGGCATTGGGAGCGGGTGCGCCGGCGCTGTTTGCCGCGCTCGGCCTGCTGAGCCTTCTCGCCACGGCGCTGATCATTCGCGCCTGGGGCGATGAGGTGCTGCGTGGGTTCGCCAGAATGCTCTTGCGCTTTTTGTTCCGCCTCGAGGTAGCGGGCGAAGAGAACATCCCGCACAGCGGCGAAAGCGTCATCTACGCACCCAATCACGTCAGCCTGCTCGATGGTCCAATCCTCCACAGCGTGCTGCCGCAGCGTGCGGCGTTTGCCGTCAACACGCAGATCGCTCAGGCGTGGTGGGTGCGTCCCTTCCTGCGCTTCATCCCAGCGCATCTGCTCGATCCCAGCAAGCCGCTCGCAGCCCGCACCCTGGTCACCGCACTCAGGGAGGGCGCAAGCATCGTCATCTTTCCGGAAGGGCGCATCACCGTGACCGGCGGACTAATGAAAGTCTACGACGGGGCGGCGATGGTTGCCGACAGGGCCGGGGCAGCGATCGTTGCCGTGCGCATCGAGGGCGCGGAGCGATCGCCGTTCAGCTATCTGCGGCCGACGCAGACGCGCAAGATCCTGCTGCCGAAGATCAAGGTGACGTTCCTTCCTCCCCGCCGGCTGACAATCGACGCGGCGCTCAAGGGCAAGGCGCGTCGCCGCGCCGCGGCTCTGGCGCTGCAGGACATGCTGGTCGAGGCCGCCGTTGCCACCGCCCGCATCGACCGCTCGCTGTTTGCGGCGCTGGCCGAGGCGCGAATGATGCGCGCCGCGCGGGCGCACGCCGTCGCCGACGCGCTCGGCACGGGTCTCAGTTATCGCCAACTGATTGCCGCTGCGCAGACGCTCGCCCGCAAGCTCGCGCTGCTTGCCCCGACGGGAGCCGCTGTCGGCATCATGCTGCCGAATGCGGCAAATGCGGTGGTCACCTTCTTTGCCCTCAACTGCATCGGCTGCGTGGCGGCAATGATCAACTATACCGCGGGCGCGGCAAGCATTGCCGCCTCGGCGCGCGCTGCGCGTGTATCGGTGGTGCTGACGTCGCGCGCCTTCATTGCGCGCGCACGGCTGCAAGGGCTGATCGGCGAGCTGCAGCGATCGGTTGCCATCGTCTACCTTGAGGATGTGCGCGAGGCTATCTCGCTTCGCGACAGGATCGGCGGCGTGCTCGCGGGCAGCCGGCCGCAGATCGTGCGTAGCGGCGACGACCCGGCCGTGATCCTGTTCACGTCCGGCTCCGAGGGCGCCCCCAAGGGCGTCGTGCTTTCGAGCCGCAATCTTCTCGCCAACTGTGCCCAGTGCCTGGCGCGCGTGGACGTCAACGGCGAAGACGTTGTCTTCAACGTCCTGCCGCTGTTCCATTCCTTCGGCCTGACCGGGGGCTTGCTGCTGCCATTGTTCAGCGGCGTGCCGGTCGTCCTCTATCCCTCGCCGCTGCACTACCGCCTCGTTCCCGAGCTCATTTACGATACGTGCGCAACCATCATGTTCGCCACCAACACCTTCCTCAAGGGCTATGCGCGCGCCGCGCACGCCTACGATCTGCGCAACGTGCGCTTGCTCATCGCCGGCGGAGAAGCGGTGCAGGAGGACACGCGCAGGACCTACGTGGATCGGTTCGGTGTGCGCATCCTCGAGGGCTACGGAGCCACCGAGACGGCACCAGTGCTGGCCATGAATACGCCGATCGCCAACCGGCTGGGTAGCGTCGGGCGGCTATCGCCGCTGATGCAGGCACGGCTCGAGCCCGTGGCCGGGATCGCCGATGGCGGCCGCCTGCTGGTCAAGGGCCCCAACGTTATGGTCGGCTATTATCGCCCGGAGAACCCAGGCGTACTCGACCCTCCCCCGGATGGCTGGCACGACACCGGCGATATCGTCAGCATCGATGCCGAGGGCTTCATCAGCATCAAGGGACGCGCCAAACGTTTCGCCAAGATCGCCGGGGAGATGATCTCCCTCGCGGCCATCGAAGCGCTCGCCTCCGAGGCGCTGCCCGGCGCGCCGCTGGTAGTTGTCGCCGTCCCTGACCAGCGCAAGGGCGAGCGCACAGTTTTGGTGACGAGTGCGGCCTCGGCAACGCGTGAGGCGCTGCAGCAAGTGGCGCGGAGGCGCGGCGCCCCCGAGTTGATGGTGCCGGCGGAGATCATCGTGGTAGACAGGGTGCCACAGCTCGGCTCCGGCAAACCCGACGTCGCGGCGGCGACGATGCTGGCGCGCGCCCGACAGGGGGCACCCGTGCCCGGAGGCACGGTGGCAGCGTGAGGCAGCCGCAGCCGCATGGTCCCTACTTGGTCAACGATCTGCGTGCCGTGGCGAGCGCCTCGCCGAGCACCGCGCTGTCGCCGATATGGTTGGCCAGTAGGAGAATCAGGCGCACGTTGAGGGCCAGGCTCTCCGCCTCGCTGAGGTCCGCGTGCGCGGCGATGATCGCCGCATAGGCGGCATCGCCATCGCCAAGATTTGCCTCGCGCCGCAGTGGCACCGGTCCCTCCATCCTCGGCTACGCCGTCACCCTGCCGATCGCCCGGGCGACGGCCTCCAGTACGCCTTCGCCCGTTACGTTGCGCCAGCGCGCGGACACGTGCTGGTCGGGGCGGAACAGGTAATAGGCGGGCTGGCGCTCCGCGCCGTAACGAGCGCAGGCGGTCGCCTGCGACACGGTGAAATTGCGCACCGGCGGGTCTCCATGGGCGAGCGCGGCCTGTAGCCGGGCGACCGCCGCTGGCGGTGTGCCTTCCGGCGCGAAGTACACGCCAGCAAAGTCGCCACCGATACGGTTGAGCAGCCAGCGGCCCGCGTCGAGCGGCGCGTCGAGCGCCGCCGCCCCCGGTCGTAGAGCGCGCGTTTCGTCAGCGCCGAACGCATCCGCGCCGTTGAGCGCCGAGGCAGTGTAGCTGCTCGCCACCGAGAGCCGCCCGGAATTGACGAGCCCGCGTGCGAACGGTTCGCTCGCCGCAAGCGCGAGCGTGCCGTCGCGAAAGGCGCGGCTGATCGCGCCCTTGGGGGCGATGAAATCCGTGGAGCGCGTGGTGTGCAAGAGGTTCTCGTCCGCGGCCAGGCGGCGTTCGGCATCGTAGCTGTCGAGGATCGCCTCGGGCGCCATGCCACGCAGCACCAGGTCGAGTTTCCACGCGAGATTGTCGGCATCCTGCACGCCGCTGTTTCCCCCGCGCGCGCCGAACGGAGACATCTGGTGCGCCGCGTCGCCGGCGAACAGCACGCGGCCGTGCCGGAAACGCGACAGCCGGCGCGACTGGAAGCGGTACAGGCTGATCCACTCGAACTGAAAGTCCGCGTCTGCGCCGAGCATGCCGCGGACGCGCTCGGCCACGTTCTCGGGGCGAACCGCTGCGTCGCGATCGGCCTCGTCGCCGATCTGAAAATCCAGCCGCCACACGTCATCGGCTTGGCGATGCAGCAGCGCCGAGCGGCCGCGGTTGAACGGCGGGTCGAACCAGAACCAGCGCTCGAGCGGGCGCTCCAGATGCATTTTGATATCGCAGATCAGGAACTGATCCGCAAACGTGCGGCCCTCGAATCCGAGCCGCAGCGCCTCGCGCACCGTCGAGTGCGCGCCGTCGGCGGCGATCAGCCAGTGTGCGAACAGGCGATAGGGCCCCTCCGGCGTGTCGATGCTAAGCAGCGCGCCGTCGCTGCGCGGTTCGATGGCCGTCAGTTGCTCGTGCCAACGCAGATCGATGCGCCCGCTCTGACGGGCCGCTGTGACGCAATAGTGTTCGAAATAGTACTGCTGCAGGTTGACGAAGGCCGGCATGCGGTGGCCCGTCTCGGGCAGCAGGTCGAACTCGTAGAGCAAGCGGGTGTCACAGAACACCTTGCCCTTGCTCCAGGTGATGCCTTTGTTGAGCAGCTCCTGCGCCACGCCGAGCCGGTCCATCACCTCGAGCGTGCGCTTTGACCAGCAGATGGCACGCGAGCCACCGGACAATGCGCCGCGCTTGTCGAGGACAATGCTGCGATGGCCCTTGCCGGCAAGATCGAGCGCGGCCGCCAGCCCCACCGGCCCGGCGCCGACGATGACGACCGGATATTCGTGGATGCTGCCCGCGCCCTGTTCTGCCGAGCGCCGCCACGGAAATGCGAGGTCCTTCGGATGCACCATCGCCGATCATTCCTGGAGCGCGGCCCACATTGCCTTATCGCGCTCGGCGGTCCAAATGCGCGGCATTGCGATGCCCTGTGCCTCGTCGTAGGCGCGGGCAACGTTGAACGGCTGACAGTGCTCGAAAATCGGCCAGTTGCCGTATTTGCCGCGCATGCTGGCGGTTGTCTCCTCAAAGCAGGCTTTGAGCGTGGCGCCGCGCGCGGCCCCGCGCCTCACCGGCTCGAACGTGTCGTGCAGGAATTGCCGCGTCAGGGCGATCGCCTCGGTGACGGTGGTCGTGCCGACCAGCGCATCTCCGCGCCCGGGCACCAGCGCGTCCGCGCCAATGTGCTCGAGGCGGGCGAGCGTATCCGGCCAGTCGGTGAAGTGCGCGTCGCCGCAATAGCAGGCCGACTTGTACTCGACGATGTCGCCGGAGAACACGACATTGGCGTCGGGCACATAGGTGATGATGTCGCCGGCGGTATGCGCGCGGCCGACGTGGCGTAGCTCCACGCGACGGGCGCCGAGGTAGAGCGTCAGCTGTGCGGGAAAGGTGAGCGTCGGCCAGGTCAGACCGGGAATGCCCTCAGCGGCGCGAAACAGCCGTGGGAAGCGCGCGAATTCCGAATCCCAGTCCTCCTTGCCGCGTTCCGCAATCATTGCCCGGCAGGTGTCCGAGGCGAGCACCTCCTGCGCTTTGTAGGCCGACGCACCGAGCACGCGGACGGCGTGATAATGGGTGAGGACCAGGTATTTTATGGGTTTATCGGTGATTTGGCGCACGCGCTCGATGACGAGCCCCGCCATAGCCGGCGTCGCCTGGGCGTCGACGACGATGACCCCGTCATCGCCGACGATGACGCCGCTATTCGGGTCGCCCTCGGCGGTGAACGCATAGAGGCCGCGGCCGATCTCGGCGAAGGTGATCGTTTTCTCTGCGAGATCGCCGGCGGACGCGAAGCTCTTTGCCATGTCACTCTCCTTCACCCGGCCATTGCGCGCCTGCGTGCAGCGCGCCTTTCCGGTGCTTTTGCTGCCTGCTGTCGCGACGTCAACCCTCCAATCTCATGGCGCCGAGCGCAACCAAAAAGCGCTGGCAAAAGCGCGCTGGCTGCTGGCCGGAGCGGGTGCGACCATCGCGGCGGACATGGGATAAACTGGGGGATGCACAGGGGAGGCACTGGGGATGCTCTGAGGGTGCGCTGGGGGGTGCATTGGCCGAGCGGGCGCGTGTTGCTGGTGCAAGCGCCGGTCGCCCGGCAAAGGCGCCGCGCGGCGCCCGCCAAATTGCACGTTTCCTGATGCTGGCGCGTCCGCTAAGCTTGCGCCGACGGGAGAGGAGAGGAGCGTGCGGCGCAGAGAGGTCCTGCGGCAAGCCGGCGTCGTAGCGGCCGTCGTGCCGGCGCTCGTGGCTCCCGCCATCGCCGAAACCGCACCCGTGCTCAACTGGCGGCTCGCATCGAGCTTCGCCAAATCCCTGGACACGCTCTATGGCACGGCGCTGGCACTCTGCCGCTACGTTGCCGAGGCGACCGACGGCAGGTTTCAGATTCAGGCGCACGCGGCCGGTGAACTTACGCCGAGCCACCAGGCGCTCGATGCGGTAACCAGCGGTGCGATCCCCTGCGCTCATACCCCGCTCTACTTCTACGCCGGCAAGGATCCGACCCTCGGGCTCGGCAGCGGGCTTCCCTTCGGGCTCAACGCGCGCCACCAGCTGTCCTGGTGGATGTTTGGCGGCGGCGGCGAGATCGTCAACGCCGCTCTCAGGAAGCATAACGTGCACGGCATTCCGGCGGGCTGCACGGGTGTGCGCATGGGCGCATGGTTCAAGAAGGAAGTGACGGCGCTTGAGGATCTGCAGGGATTGCGCTTCCGCGTGGGGCCGCTCGCGGCACCGATCCTCGCCCGCGTCGGCGTCATGCCGCTTACCCTCGCTTACGCCGACGTGTTCGCAGCACTGCAAAACAACAGCATCGATGCCGCAGAATTCTCCTGTCCGCACGACGACGAGAAGCTCGGCCTCGTCAAGGTGGCGAAGTACAACCATTACCCCTGCTGGTGGGAAAGCGCCGGCATGGTGCATCTCGTCGTCAATCTCGAACAGTGGAACGCGCTGCCCAAATCCTATCAGGGCATCCTCGCGCGCGCCTGCGACGCGGCAAGCTCCTGGATGCTCGCCAAGTACGATGCCCAGAACCCGCCGGCACTGAAACGCCTGCTCGCCGCAGGCGCCGTTGTGAAGCCGTTTCCGCGCGCCGTGTTGGAGGCCTGTCACAAGGCGAGCGAGGAGCATTTCGCCGAGCTTTGCACCAACGACCCGCACTTTAAGCGCGGGTTCGAATCTGCCGCCGCGTTCCGCAAGGAGGAGGGACCGTGGTGGCAGATCGCCGAGCACGCCGCCGACGATCTGCTGGTCGGCGCGCACGGTCGCACGTGAGAGGCGCTTCTCAGCGCGCGCCGGTGAAGTGCTTCTCCAGCCCGGTCCAGCACTCCGCATAGTCGGCCTGCAGCGTTGCGAGCTCGGCAGCATACCGGGTCAGGTGCTGGGGAAAGCGGGTCTCGAACATGAAGGCGAGGCTGTTGCTGATCTTGACCGGTCGCAACTCGCCCCTGGTGGCTTGCTCGTAGGCGCTCTTGTCTGGCCCATGCGGCAGCATGCAGTTGTGCAGCGACATGCCGCCGGGCGTAAACCCCTCGGGTTTGGCATCGTACACCCCGTAGATCAGGCCCATAAACTCCGACATGATGTTCATGTGGTACCAGGGCGGTCGGAAGGAGTGTTCCGCCACCGACCAGCGCTCGGGGAAGATGACGAAATCGACGTTGGCGGTGCCGGCGGTCTCCGAGGGTGCCGTCAGCACGGTGAAGATCGAGGGATCGGGATGGTCGAACAGCACCGCGCCGACCGGCGCGTAACGGCGAAGATCATACTTGTATGGCGCGTAATTGCCGTGCCAGGCGACCACGTCCAACGGCGAATGTCCGAGTTCGGCGACATGGAACGAGCCGCACCATTTCACCCATAGCCTGCAGGCCTCTTCCCGATCCTCGAAGGCGGCAACCGGCGTCTTGAAATCGCGCGCGTTGGCGAGGCAGTTCGCACCGATCGGGCCGCGCTCGGGAAGCACAAACTTGGCACCGTAGTTCTCGCACACGTAGCCGCGCGCAGCACCAGCGAGCAATTCGACGCGGAACTTGACCCCGCGTGGAATGACGCAAATCTCGCCGGGCTCGACCGTGATCCTGCCGAACTCGGTAAAGAACATGAGCCCATTGAGCTGCGGCACGACGAGCAACTCGCCATCGGCATTGTAGAAGTAGTCGTCCTGCATTGACGCCGTCACGAGGTACACGTGCGCCGCCATCCCCGCCTGCGTGTTGACATCGCCGGCCGTGGTCATCGTGCGCAGGCCCGTAAGAAAGTGCAAAGTCTCCGGCGGGATCGGCACCGGTCCCCAGCGCAGTTGCCCGAGCGGGCGGTCGTGTTCGGCGGTCGCCGGGGCGGATTTCCAGCATGGCATGGCGGCCCTCCTGAACCCGCGTCCGTGCAGCACGGAGGGGCGAATGCGGTAGAGCCAGGAGCGCTCATTCGCTCGGCGCGGGGCGGTGAAGGGCGATCCCGACAGCTGCTCGGCATATAGGCCATAGGGCGTGCGCTGAGGGGAGTTCTGGCCGATCGGGAGGGCTCCCGGCAGCGCCTCGGTTTCGAAATCGTTGCCGAACCCTGGCATGTAGCCCGGCGGCGTCGCCTCCGAGTGTCCACTCCAGGCGCGTTCCACGGTCTTGCTGTCGTCCGCCATGGCGTCTCTCCGCGCTGCGCAGCTCGCGCCGGCCCGTACGCCGATTGCGCCGCGGCCGAGACCGAGAGCGAGCTCGAGATTGGCGGCGCCAGATTGCCGGTAACCTATCGCCGGTTCTCGCCGGTGCTCTGGTTGCCGGGTGCTTTCGTTGCCGGTGCTTTCGTTGCCGGTGCTCTGGCTGCCGGTGTTGGCTGCCGGTGTTGGCTGCCGGTGCTCGGCGCCGCGGCGGCCTGCGGCCATCACACGCCGGGCGAAACGGGCAGGATAGTTGCCTCTGCCATGAAATCAATAGGCCCACGCTTCGGCGGCGGGCATGCCCGCGTCAATGGGGATCGGAGGAGATCCTGGCCCGGCGTATCGTCCCGCAAGGCATAGGCGGCAATGCAACGGCCGCTGGCGCGCGCCGTCAGCGCGTGTCGGGCGCGGCACTACGCGCTGGCTTCGATGCTGAACAAGCGCGCGTCGTGTGCGCCGCCTTGCAGGTAGTCGGCGACCATCTCGGCCAGCACCGGTGCCAGCAAGAAGCCGTGGCGGTAGAGTCCATTGACGTAGAGTGTGCGGCCGCGCACGACAATTTTTGGCAGGTTGTCGGCGAACGCCGGGCGCACGCCGGCGCCAGCATCAAGGATTTCTGCCTCGGCCAACGCCGGGTGCAGCGCGTAGGCGCTGCCCAACAGTTCCAGCGCCGAGCGCACGGTCACTGGCCCCGTATCCTCGCTTTCGATCACGGTCGCGCCGACCATGTAACGGCCCTCTCCCCAGGGAACGACGTAGATGGGATGGCGCGGGTGGAGCATGCGCATCGGTCGTGTCAGCGTGACCTCGCGCGAGCGCAGCAGCAGGCGTTCGCCGCGCACCCCGCGCAGGTTCGAAAGCTCGGCTTGCGCCGCTAGCCCGCGGCAGTCGATCCGCAATCCGCCGCCGCGCGGCGAGGCGGTACCGAAGCGCGCAACCGCTCCGGCCGTGCGGGCCGCCTCGAGCAGGAAGCCGAGCGCGGCTGCGGGGACGATGTGGGCCTCTGCCGGGAAATGCAGTCCGCGCGCAAAGCGCCCCCCGCAAGCGGGCTCAAGCGCGTCGATCTCGGCGCGCGTCAGGGCGACAGAGCCGCTCGTCATGCGGGAGAAGCGCGCAAGCTCGGCAACATCGCGGGGTGCAGCGACCACCAGCGTTCCTCTGGTGACGACCCCCGGATAGGTTGTGCGCCACAGGGCAAGGGCACGCACGCCGAGCTCCTGTACGATCGGCTCGCTCGCCTCCGCCTCACAATAGGGTGCAAGCATTGCGCCCGCGTAGGCGCTCGCGGCCTGCGCAAACGGCTGCGGCGACTGCTCCAGGAGCTCGACGCGGTGCCCGCGCCGAGCGAGGGTTAACGCCTGCCACAGGCCGGTGATGCCGGCACCGACGACGGTGATGCACAGCGGCTGCATGAAATCGATGCCTCACTCCCCGCGCGCCACGCCCTCCCGGCGTGGATCAGCGCCGCCTTGCAGCGTGCCGTCGGGGTGTCGAACGATGATCTGCGTGCCGGAGGTCAGGAAATCTGCGTGGATGCTGTGGCCATACGGCTTGACCATCAGCGCGTACCAGATCGCCGATGGATCGTCGATCTCGAGTTCGAACGGCCCTCCACGACTGCCGAAGTTTATCAGCGCGGCCGCTGCCTGCGCATCGAGCTTCCAGTCGATGAGCGCGACGAGGGCCTTGACCACGTAAAGGATGATGTGGCTGCCGCCCGATGAGCCGAGCAACGCCGAGGGCTTGCCTTGCTGGTCGAACACGATCGTCGGCGCCATCGAGCTCCGCGGCCGTTTGCCGGGCGCGACGGCGTTGGCAAGCGGCCGCCCATAGCGGTCAGTCGGGCGAAAGGCGAAATCGGTGAGCTCATTGTTGAGTAGGAACCCGGCAGCCCACAGCCGCGACCCGAAGGCCGCTTCGATGCTGCTGGTCATGGCGAGCGCGTTGCCGTCTCGGTCGACGATGCAGAAGTGGGTGGTGCCCGACTGTTCGACCGTCGTATCGGTCCCGAGGGCGTGTCGCTCGCTGTGTGGCGGCGTGCCGGGGCTCGGCGGATCCATCGCCCGCTGCGGATTGATCAGGGCACGGCGCGCATCGAGGTAGCTTGCTTGCAGGAGGCCGGGCGGCAGTGGCACGAAAGCCGGATCGGCAACGAAGTAGTTGCGGTCGGCAAACGCGAGCTTCTCCGCTTCGGCGATCAGGTGCAGCGCCCTGCCATTCATGGCTTCGCTGGAGGAGGTGCCGATAGCGAGCGGCTCGAGCAGCGTGAGCACCTGCCCCGTTGCCAGTCCGCCCGACGAGGGCGGGCCCATGCCGCAGACGCGCAACTGGTGGTAGGCGACGCACAGCGGGTCGCGCTCAATGGCGCGATACCCGACAAGATCGCTAAGCGCCATATCGCCGCCGCGGGTGGGTGCATCGCGCACGCCGGCCACGATCGCTGCCGCCAGCGGGCCGGCATAGAATGCATCGGCACCGCGCTCGGCGAGCGTTCGCAGGGTGGCGGCGAATTCGGGGTTCTTCAGCAGGTACCCGGCCGGGCGCGCGCTGCCGGTCGCGTCGAAGAAGTAGCGCCGCGCCTCCGGACTGAAGGCCTCGGCGCCCTCCGCGGCGAGCAGCAAGTGCAGCCGCGGCGACACCCGAAACCCTTCCTCCGCCAGAGTGATGGCGGGCGCGAACAGGCGCGCCCATGGCAGCCGGCCGTGTTGGTTGTGCATGGCTTCAAGGAGGCGTGGCACGCCAGGCACCCCGACACTCAGGCCACTGAAGACCGCGCTGTGGAATGGCAGCGGCTGGCCGGACTCGAGGAACCGCTCCGGCGTCGCCGCCGCCGGCGCGGCCTCGCGCCCGTCGTAGGCGGTCAGGTGGTCGTGCGCGCTCTCCCAGTAGAGCGCAAATGCGCCCCCGCCGATCCCCGAGGATTGCGGCTCGACGAGGTTGAGGGTCAGTTGCACCGCAACGGCGGCATCCGCAGCGTTGCCGCCCGCGCCGAGGATTTCCAATCCCGCCGCAACGGCAAGAGGATTGGCGGCCGCTATCATCGCGTCGTTGGCGGTGGCGAGGGTCTGCTTCCCTGAGCCGCCGGCCCGCTCCGGTGCTGGGCGCGCCTCCTCGGCAAGCGCGCGCGGCGCGGAGCCCCACATGCCCAGCGCGAGGGCAAGCAGGAGCAGGGTGCCCGCGAGGCACCGATGTTTGCGCGGCGTGAGCATGACCGTTGGCGATCCCGGGGAGCGCGACGCAGAACGCAGTGTCGCGCTTTTTGCGCGCCGAGGAAACGCTCTGCCTAGACCCCACTGGCATCCCCGCCCCCGCGGACGACGCACACCCCGCCGTTGGAGTGCGGGCGCAGCGGCAGCATGTGGCGGAAAGCGCACAGACAGACGCAAACGTTGCATGTCGCGTGCGCTGCCACCGTCGCGCTAGTTGCCTTGAAGCGTTCGGGACGCCAAACTTGCGCCGCTTGTGCTGCCCCGCAGACTTGGCGCGGGTAGGCCGGCCAAGATGCGCCGCGCGGTCCCAGG
>JBPYEF010000492.1:0-2832 GCA_051985875.1 Hyphomicrobiaceae bacterium | reverse complement strand
GGGCGGTCGGCTGCCGGCTCTCGGGCCGCGAGGACTGTGCCCGCGCCGCATCGGGCACGGCGAGTGCCAGCAGCACCAGCGCCACCCGGGCGATCGGGCCGGCACCGCCCACGCGCGCCAGGAGCATGCCTCGTCTCCCTTCCCCACTCAGCTGCGGGCAGCGAGAATCGAACAGCACTTCAGCGAATTTGCGGCGCCTTGCCGTTGCGCCAGCACCGTTACCCGCGCCGACGTCCCCTCAGTCGGCGAGCTCCAGCAGCCGTGACTCGCCGGCCCGCAGTTCGACCGCGCGCTCGATGCTCCGATCGCGCAGGTCAGCCCGGACGCGATAGCGTCCGGCCTGCAGGACCGCGGTCGGCTCCCCTTGCGCTGTGGTCCACACGGTCTTGCCGCCATCCTCGCGGATCTCCCAGAACACCTCACCACCCCCCGCGCGCGCCGCGAGACGCAGCTTGAGCGCAGCCGCGACCGGTTCCAGGGTCAATTGCTGGGTCTGCCCCGCTTTGACCTCGATCTCCTTCACGCTACGGGCGTTCGCGGTGCCATAGCGTGCCTCCACTCGGTAGCGCCCGGGCGCCAGCAGCAGCAGTGGTGCGGGGCGACTGGTGGCAATCACATCGCCAGGCACCCCGTCGCTGCGTTCGATGCGGTAGGCGACGGGTACGCCCCGCGCCTCGAGGCCGGGCGCCTTGATGGCGAGGGCGAGTTGGCCGGCCGCGACGGCCAGCGTACGCCTGGCGAGCTCTCCGGGCGCGAGCGCCAGGCGCTCGCGCACCTCGATGCCCTCCTGCCGGGCGACGACGTTGTAGGTGCCGGGCGGCACCACGAAATCGGCTTGTCGCATGGCAGAACGCGCGATCTCGCGTCGGCCCTTGGGTGCATCCGGATCGTCCTCATCGATGCTGAAGACCGGTGCATCGAGACCATTCCCGCCGTCGCGACCGCTGGTCGATACTTGCAGGCGCGCGGCATCGAGCGCCACATCGAGGTGGCCCTGGCTACCGGCCGGAACGACGACCGATCGCTCCGCATGCACTAGTCCGTCTTCGACGCGGACAAGGAACCGTCCGGCCGGCAGCAGCGCGAGCGCCTCGCTGCCCTTGAAGGCGGCAATGAGTGTTCCGGAGGCGCTCTTTGCCGCCGATCCGGTCTGTCCGGCGTCCGCGGCGGTGATGGTGATGATCGCATCCTCGAGCGGGGTACCGGCTTTGCCGAGGCGAGCGCTCACCCTCAGCAGGCCCGCGTTCAACACCAGGGGAACCGGCGTTGCCGTCTCCGCGCGAACCTCAGCGTCCGTGCCTGCGGCCACCGCGCCTTCATGCGCCTCGACCCGATAGCGGCCCGGCGCCACTGGCACGGCCGGATTGGCGGCACGCGCCGCAAACAGGACGTGGCTTGGATCGCCGGCGACGGACACGGTCCAATCGAGCGGCGTGCTCAGCGGCGCGCCGCCTTCTGCCAGTACTGCGCGCGGGTAAAGGCCGGGAGCGGCATTGTCGGGAAGCGCAGCATTCCCGGCGAACGGGGCGGCAAGTGTCGCGCCGGCGACGGGCTCGGAGAGGTCACTCGTTGCGAGCAGCGCCTGTTCGATGCCAGAGGCGACCTCGTTTGCGCTGGTCGCGGCGAAGAAGCGCCCGTTGGTCAGGCGCGGTAGACAGGCCATTTTCGCCACGTCCTCCGCTTTCAGGGCCAGGCCAACCTCGTTGACGACGATCCCTGCCGCGTGCAGCTCGGCTGCCGCCGAGCACAGGTCCTGCTGGCAGTTGTCGGCGTCGTCATGGATGAGCACCAGACTCTTCTTGGCGGGCCCGGGGGGAAGCGCCTTTGCCGCTTCACGCAGGGCCAGCGTCAAGGGCCCGCGCCCCTTGGGGTTGAGCCTATCGAGGGGTTCGAGGATGCGCGCCGCGTTCAGCGGCTCGGGGGACCGCATCACCTCGACGTCGGCACAGTCGCCGCGACGATGGCCGAACGCCGCAACCCCGACCCGCGTGTGCGGATCGATGCGCTCGAGCGCGTGGCGCACTGCGTCGCGCGCAAGCACGAGCTTGCTCAGCTTCGTGCCCTCGAAATTGCCCCACATCGACCCCGACCCGTCGAAAATGATGATGACGGACGGCGGTTCGGCCCCCCACGCGGAAGCAGCCATGGTCAGCGCTGCCCCCAATGCCAGAGCGGGTTGCCGCAGCCGCATTGCCAAACACCACACCTTCATGCCCGCACTGATCCCGAACCCCATCGCACCCATCGCCGGCAATTGTTGCGCACTTGCCATTGTACTCGCACAGGAGTTGGGTTAGCGAGGAGCTTGATGGCGGGAAAGGTGGCACGCAGGTGACCAGGGAAGCGATCGATCTGCTGTTGACGCGCAGGTCGGTGAAGCCGGCGATGCTGGCGGCGCCGGGCCCGGACGGCACCGAGTTGGAGACCATTCTGACTGCAGCGGCGCGCGTTCCCGACCACAAGAAGCTCGCTCCGTGGCGCTTCATCGTGTTCGATGGGGAGGCGCGCGCCGCCTTCGGGCAGGTATTGGCGAACGCCTGCCTTGCCGAAGCGGAGGCAACGCCGACGGCGGCTCGCCTAGAGGCGGAGCGCGCGCGCCTGCTGCGCGCACCGACCGTAATCGCCGTGGTATCGCGGGTCACCCCGCATCCGGCCGCGCCCGAATGGGAGCAGATTCTCTCCTGCGGCGCCGCCTGCTTCAATCTCTGCCTCGCCGCCAATGCCCTGGGGTTTGGCACGTGCTGGATCACCGAGTGGTACTCATACAGCCGCGCGGTGCGCGCCGCCCTCGATCTTGCGGACACCGAGCGGGTCGCGGGGTTCGTGTACATC
>JBPYEF010000491.1:0-9443 GCA_051985875.1 Hyphomicrobiaceae bacterium | reverse complement strand
CAGCACCTCAGTTCGCCAAACAACCCCGACGATCGTCGCGGAAGTCAGGGGCGTCGATCTCTCCATGCCACTGGGCAGGCAGCAGTTTTAGGAGATCCACGACGCTGATGAATTGCTTGGTGCTGTTTTTCGCGATCAGACGCTCAGCGCCGAACCGCACAAGGAATTCGGTTGCCGTTTCGGCAAGCTGCACGTCCACCCGGCGGCGCCAGGCATGACCGCTGAGCATCCGGAAATCTTCGTCATCAAGGCAAACGCGACTTCCGAACGGATCGCGGGTGAGGATTGGCATTCGAACGTTTCGTGCGATGCCGCCGATGGGGTCGATTCTGCATGTCAGCACGGTACCCCCCGACGGTGGCGGCGACACCATGTTTGCCAACATGCACCTCGCCTGCGAGACGCAGCGCGTCGCCCCTGACCGCTTTCTCACGGCGCCGAGACGGGCAAAAAAATCATTGGCGATGGCCGTCGGGAGCGGACCGCCATCAGGCGCGGATGCAACGAACCGCGGACCCAGCCCACTGATGGTACCGGCGCAGCCGCAACACGCCCGCCCCTGAGCCGGTGCGCCTTTGCGAAGGGTAAAATTTGCAACCCTTTCCTGCAGGCGACCCAGCGGCCGAGAAAGGCGTTGGATACTATTGCGGATGTATCATCATCGCCACGAGCCGCCGAAACCGCTCGCGAAGCTGGACCGCGCGAAACACACGGGCGCTCGCGTCTTTGGCGCGAATGGCCTTGTCGGCACCGGTGCGCTTCTCCGGCCGTCGGCGAGGGTCGACGCCGCACACGCAAGCCATTGAGCGCCCTGCGTCGCCGAGCTGCGGAAGAATGCCCATTTCTGCCAATCTCTTGGCCCGGTTCAGCCTTGATGTTGGAGCACAAGTTGCGCAAGTCGCAGAGGAGACGAGGGTGCTGAACCGGCACGATCGCAAGTTGGCTCGCCGCGATGGCATGCCTGCGTCTCTTGGGCTACGCCCTCCTATGCCGGCCAAGGCGCGGGAGGGGGGCCGGTACAAGCGCACAGTATGGCGTTACGCGCGCGCCGCGTTGCGCATGCTGTTCAGTACCGGCACCGTCCTTTGGCTCGCATCGGCGCTAATGTCGGCAATCGTACCGAGCAAGGCGGCGGCTCAGGAAGCCGCGTCGCCAATCAGAAGCAAGAATGTCGACGTACCGCGGACAGCCGCCGCCGAGTCGCCGCGCAGCGAAGGCGATCAGACGCTAGTTGATGGCTGGCCGCTGTACCGAACGGAACGTGGGCAGGAAGCTTTCAACGCGGCGATGGCGACCCTGAAAGCGACCGATGGCCCGGCGCCGCAAATGGCTGCGTTTCACGGATGCGCAGACCTGCAATGCAGCCTGTCGCTGCCGACGGTGTCGGCGGACGGTTGGATCCCGGCCGGAAGAATATGGATATCTCCAACCCAATACCTACTCATCGCGCACAGCCCACGGCTGGCACCCGGGCAACCCTACCGGCGGCGCGTGTTCCGGGAGATGAAGTACTTCGTCCTGCACGAGTTCCAGAACAGTTCGCACAACACCGATCTGTGCGACACGATTTCCGCGCACAGCGGCTCGGTGTTCGTGCCTCTCTATATGAGCAAACAGTGGATCGACGCCAGGGGGCGGCATTTCGTCGTGGTGGTGCAGGTCGCGCCCTATGACGTCGTGAGCATCCACGCTTCGAACCACGGCAGCGCCGGCCCGGGCATGGAAGTTGCAAAGAACCCGGCGGAAGCGCTCGAACCGCTGCAGGGTCTCGCCGGCATCCTGATAGCGACCATGCTCAAGGCTGCGGCCCCGCACCTGCAGGTTGTCAACCACCAGAACGTCGAAGGGCTGCCGATGCTCAGCGCCTACGAAGGGCGCCTCGCAATGCTGCGCGCGCATCCGCAATTGCCGACGGTCGCGCTTCCTTTCGTGCCGGCCGTGGCGCAGCGCGTGGCCGCAGCGACTGGTCGGCTCGAGGAGCTGATAGAGCCTCGCGGCGCGTCCGCTCCTGCTCCGATCGCCGAGCGGGCGATCGTGCCGCCCAGCACCAGCAACGCTGGCAATGCGCCGACCCGGGTGGCAGGCATGTCGCCGCTCGCGGTGTATTTGCACGCCAACCTCGCGGCGATGAAGCGGGCTGTCGAGTTCGCGGCAATTCTGCCCGAGGAAGCGGCTGACGTCGTTGAGCGCTTGCCCGGGGAGGGCGACGTCTACGTTCTCGACGCGGGTGGGCGAATCCTAGGCCGCATCGAGGCGCGCCGGGAGCGGGGTGTGGTGGTTGCGGGGGCCTACGTCTACGTGCCGTTCGATCGCGCGCTCGCATCGCCGCGGCCGTTCGAGCTCGATCTGTCAAGGCCGTTCCCAGTGCGGTCCGCCTGGCTGACGCCCGCTGCCACGGAAAGTCCGGTGCCGACGCTCGTTGAGCCCATCAGGCCCGCGACCCGGCGAGCGCCTGGCTCCGAACCAATGCTGGTCGAGCCGATTAGGCCGGCGGTAAGACCAGTGGTGCTCCCTGGCGGTGGCGCGGACCGATGACCTCACCGCGCGCGAGCTGCCCCGCAGTCGCAATGGCCAGGATGCCCGCAGGGCGCGCCACCGCCCAGGCCTGCGCGCATGGCTGATGGATTAGCGCGCTCACTCTGCCGCGAAGGCGTGGTCCTGAGGTGTCTGGCTGCGGCGTGGGTACACGGCGTGGGTACACGGGGCTGCATGCCAGAGGAGCCTGCAAGACTAGCGCAGCAGATTACCGGATGGCGTACTCGCTGCCGCGGGCCAGGGCTTCCACGGAAACGGTCTGTCGTCTGTGGCACAGGAAAGAAAGCGTCCGACCTCAGCGAGCCAGGTTGCAAGCGAGTTGCCGAAATTGGCAAGCATCGGGTTGTGCTCACGGGCGAACATCAGCCACAGGAATTGCACTATCGCCATGACGTTCAAAATCGATTGACCGATCGCAAAGGCGATCATGAACAGAAGCATGAACAAGCCACGCAGCCATACTTCCCGCGTGGTTGGCGTTCCATCGGCCGGTTTGTTTTCCATGGGATGCTCCGTATTCGCAGATGCCGTAGCCTACCACCAAATTGCCGCCAGTGCGCCAACCGAGAGCGGGCCGCGATCCGCACTCCACGACAATTTTTGCAAACATACGCAGGGAATTTGCGTGCGCGGCCCGCACGCGCTCAAGCGCAATGACGATCACGCCAGCGTCGGCAGGCGGTGGCTCGCTGCGAGGCGAGCAGTTGGCTGCCCTTAACTGCTCGCCGGCCGGGCTGAAAACACGGCGCGTCTCGTGGAAGCGGCGGATTCGATCCCCCGTGCATCCCACCGTGGTTCCTCACGCCCGGTGCTCTAGTCGCGCAGAGAAACGAAGCTTGATACGCGGCGTGGGCGTGCGGGCCCGCGGCGGCGACAGGCGGGACGCTTGTCCGCATTAGAGGCCCCGCGCTACTGTGTGCCCCAGCAGACAGCGACCAACGTCGGAGGGCTCCTGACAGTGGCAGCGACAGAGCGCGTCCGCGTGATCGAACCGGGCCAGACGTATGTTGGCAAGCAAGGGTTCACCTACCGGGCGGGCGCGTCTGCTGAAACGGTCGGTGCAGAGCAAATTTGCATGAACGTGCTGCCGATGCCTGTCGGGGCCCGAGCAAGCGTCCACTATCATCGGGGAATCGAGACGATTGCTTACCTGCTTGAGGGGACGTGTAGCGTTTACTACGGGGAGCGGCTCGAACGGTGCGCCACGCTGCGTGCGGGCGACCAAATATTCATTCCGGCCGATGTACCACATGCACCTTATAATGAAAGCGCAGCGGCGTGCACGTGGATCGTCGTGCATGCCTGCGGCAGTGACCAGGAGGGAATCGTTCTGCTCCCGGACCTCGATGCGCTGCTAGCAGCCAAGCAGGGCGCGCCTACGGCGACCGCCTGAGGATCACACCCGTAACGCAATGGCGTCGGCCGACGATGAGCGCAGCCCCGCCTCCGCCGGCGGACCGCAATACAAACCGGCGGGCGCAGGATGCCGCGCGCATTCAGTCTCGAGTGACCCGCGGATAGGGCTTGCCGTCCTTGTGGCAGAACACACGGGCTCCGTCCGCTCCCGCTTTCAGCTCGAGATCGATGTCGGGATAGCTGACCTCATCGCCCACCGTGCGGTCGCCGATCACCAGAAAGGCCGCATCCCTGTCCGTGAGGTTCAGGAGATGGTGACCGTCGCCCGTGCCGGCCGGGAAGCCGATGCAGGTTCCGGCGCCAACCGTTTGGCGACCCGCCTGCGTCACGAGCACGAACTCGCCCTCGAGCACGTAAACGAATTCGTCTTGCCGAGAATGCGCATGCCGGGCCGAGGACTGGCCTCCGGGTGCGACCCGCGTCAGGGTCACGCCGTAGTTCTTGAGGCCGGCGTGGTCACCGAGCCGTCGGTTGTAACGTTTGCGCTGCGCTTCTCGGAACGGCTCCGGATAGCTCGAGGCGTTGCTCTCGGGCACATCCTTTGGCATGAAGACTGTCGATCCCCTCATGTGCTCATCCTCCGCGCGGCGGCGATTTTGGTTCTCCCCCAAGGTTAGCGCGAAGAAGGCGGGTGGGCATAGGCGGCGCAAGCCAAAGTGTGCGCGAGGGCGCAGCCGTACGCCCGTAGAATTCCCCGAATTTGACGGGTGCATTCTCGCCCCTGTGGGGCACGGTGTCGCCTAACTTCGGTGCCGCGTATCGCCCTGCCCCGAGGCGAGCTTTCCACCATGCAGCTTCGACATCGGGCGCGTCGCGTCGGCAAAACAAGCGATATTTTGGGGGCGATGATGGCAGTGGCAAGACGACGAGCCGCAGGGGATGCAGGCTGACCGCCGTCACCTGGTATGGCCAGCGCCAGCGGTTCCTCGTGTTCGCGCTGGTTGGCGTCGCCCTCAAGTATTGGCGTGATGCTGCTGGCCTGCCGACGCTGCTCCTCGTGGCGCTCATCATCGAAGCGCTCGGCAGGCGATCGCCGTGATGCGGATCAGCTTTACCGCTTGGGTTGCTGATCATGTCCGCCGAGCATGCCGCCTCGCAGCTCGTCGCGAGATCAGTGTGACCAGAGCGTGGGCGCCGTCATATGGCGTGCGATATGGCGCGTCACGCCGCCGAATACGACTTCCCGCATGCGCGAGTGACCGTACGCACCCATCACCAGTAGGTCAGCGCTGGCGTCGGCGAGGCGCGACAGGATCTCGTCGCCGGCGGAGATACCGGACACGCCGGAAGTGCGCTGGGTCGTCTTGATGCCATGCGCGGCGAGTGCCGCAGCGATCATCGTGTCGGCGGCGGTACGCGCCGCGCCTTCATTCACCTCGAGGATTTGCACGCTGGTGGAGGATTTGAGAAGCGGCAGCGCATCGAATACTGCTCTCGCCGACTCACGCGTCGGCTTCCAGGCGATCACCGAATTACGTCCGATTTCCGGGTAGCGGCCGGCGTAGGGAATGACGAGGACGGGACGGCCCGTTTCCAGCACGAGCCGTTCCGGGAAATCCAGCATCGGTGAAAACGGCCAATCGGGATCGGGCTGGCCGGCGACGATCAGGTCTGCATAGCGGGCGTGCCGGATCACCGGCTCGGCGATGTCGAAGCCGAGGCGCTCGACCGTCACCCATTGCGCGGTGAACGGCCGATTGTCGGTCATTTTGGCGAACGCCGCGGCGATGTCATCGGTCTCTTCCGGCCCGGCAGCAAAGGTCATGCCGGCCATCCCCGGATTCGCACTGGGCGATGCCGAGTTACCAGTGCGCAGATGCAGCCCAATGACGTGAGATGCGAACTTCTCTGCCAGAAAACATGTGGATTCGAGCAATTGCTCGGTCCGGCGATGGTCATTGAGCTGAACGAGGATTGTCTTGTAGCTCATCGGAATGATCTCCAGGGAGGATTGCGGGCCTGCTTGCCATCCTGAGAACGTCGCACGCGCGCGGCAGGGCGCTGCGGATTGTCCTTCGTCCGCTGCGGGTTGGCACACATGAGCACATCGCCGATCGCGATCCAACGCGCGTGACACAAGCTGCCCGCCACCCCCCGATGCGCGCGGCCGCACCCGGACGGGCGTTCCCGCGGGCAGCTGGGTGCACGCTATGCACATCAACGCCGCGCAGCCCGATCGCGTTCGCCTTGCACAACTGGCGGTACGCGGCCGTGCACCCACGTCCTTCCCGGCCCCTGAGGCTCCTGCGGGGCAGAGTATGGTTAAAGCCGGCGCGCCTTTGTCGCGAAGGCGGGCATCTGCAACCACTCAGCCGTGCGGACGGGAGATGGTCCGGGCAGATCTGGCCATGAACGCGCGCACCTGCGGGAGAACGTGCTTGCGCCAGACCCGCCCGTGAAACAGCGAGAAGTGACCGCACCCGGGCACGACCAGCTTTCCTCGCGCGGCATCAGGGACCGACGGGCACAACGCGTGCGCCCGCGCCGTCTGGCTCGGCGCCGCGATGTCGTCGTACTCCCCTTCAACCGTCATCAGCGCGGTGGTGCGTATCGCCCGAAGGGAGGGGTTGGCGTTCCCGACCTGCAGCTGGCCGCAGGCGAGTGTGCGCTCGCAGTAGACGTGACGCACGATGTCGAGGAAAACCTCGGCCGGGAGGTCCATCAGGGCCGAATAGAGGTCGAGGAAGGGAAAGCGCAGCGGATCGGCGCCGTCGTCCCTGAGCAGCTTCGAGAGCAGCTCACCGCCTTCGCTGATATGGCGCGCCAAATAGGACCACAGTCCGACCAGCTGCACCGAGGCCGGGTAGACCAGCCGGCCTCTACCCGGGCGACCAGGAGGCACCTCCATGACCACGTTGCGCTCGTACCAGGAAAGCGCGCGCGCCCTCAGCATGCGCGAAACACGCGTCGGGTTCGCCACCGGGTCCACCGGCCCTGCTATGAGCACCAGGCTGACGGGCGTACAATCCGTGCCGCTTTCGGCCTGGTGTGCCGTGGCGACCAGAGCCGGGACCGCGCCCTGGCAGAGCGCCATGACGTGAAGGCCAGGGCCAAGCACGCGCATCGCCTCGAGAACGTAGGCGACGTTCTCGGCAAGGCCGAAGCGCCCGCATTGCAGCGGCACATCGCGGGCGTTGACCCAGTCGGTGATGAACACCTCGCAATTCTCGAGCAGACCGAGCACCACGTCGCGCAACAGAATCGGGAAGTGGCAGGACAGCGGAGCAACCAGGAGGATCTTCGGCAGCGCCTTCCTGTCCGATCGCCTGAGCCGCGTTAGGGCGCAAAAGGGTAGATGCAGCACATCATCGACCGCGACCGGAACGGGCTCTCCGTCGCCTTCGATGGCGTCGATCTCCAGGCTCAGCCGCGCCGGCTGCTCCGCGCCGGCGTACAGCGGCCTGGGAATTGTCGGCTGCAAGCTGGAGCTGAGCGATGATGGCATCATGCGGGAGATTCTGCCGTTAATTGATAAAGTATATGCTTCTTCGCAACCGGCAAGGCCGACATCGATTGTGGTCAAGGTGCTGCTGCAAGGTGGGCCTTAGTGGCGGACATTTCCCTTCGGGTTTTCAACGATGAGCGTGGCTGGACCATTTCCGGATCGCCGCGCGGCGGGGCGGGCGCTCGCCGAGGTGCTGGCTCGTAAGCATCTGCCGGACCCCGTCGTTCTGGCATTGCCGCGCGGCGGTGTCGCCGTCGGGGTCGAGATTGCCCATGCGCTCAAGGCGCCCCTCGAGGTCGTGCTCGTGCGTAAGATCGGCGTGCCGCTGCAACCGGAACTCGCCGCGGCCGCAGTCGTCGATGGCGCCGAGCCTGAGATCGTCACCAACGACGAGGTCGTCGAGTTCGCGGGGGTAAGCCAGGATTACATCGCCGCCGAGGCCAAGCGCGCGTTAGCGGAGATCGAGCGGCGGCGTCGCCTGTACCTGCAGGGGCATCAGCGCGTAGCGCTTGAAGGCCGCACCGGAATTGTCGTGGACGATGGGATTGCCACCGGAGCGAGCGTGCGCGCCGCGCTGAAAGCCATCAAAAGGAAGGGGCCACGGGGCCTGATCCTCGCCGTGCCGGTCGCTCCCGTCGAGGCGGTCGCGGACCTGACAGGCGAGGTCGATGAGGTGATCTGTCTCTGCACCCCGAAGCCGTTCATCGCCATAGGCGTCCATTATCTCGACTTTCATCAGGTCAGCGATGCGGAAGTCATCGCCATGGTCGCGGAGGTAACGGCAGGCGGTCCCGGTGTACCCGATGCGCGCGCGGCCGATCCCGGAAGCGGCCGCTGAGGACGAATGCCTGAAGCCGCGCACGTCATGCAACATGACGTGCCCTTAGCGCTCTGCCGCCTGTCAGCTCTTCCGGCGATGCAGGGTGATGATCAGTTTGGCGCATTGAGCAAGTGCACGTCGGCATGAAA
Source organism: Hyphomicrobiaceae bacterium (assembly GCA_051985875.1). Classification (GTDB taxonomy): domain Bacteria; phylum Pseudomonadota; class Alphaproteobacteria; order Rhizobiales; family Hyphomicrobiaceae; genus AWTP1-13. Next base: position 1,078 of record JBPYEF010000491.1, on the reverse strand, counting down.
GCGGTTGCCGGCGGTAGTCGGCTTGACGATACCGGCGCGAATGACGAAGTCGCCGAAACGCTCGAATTGCTGGCGCTCGGCGGCGAAACGCAGCAGCAGCGGCTCCAGCAGCGAGCGTATGCGGGCACGGTCGACGTCCTGGGCGACGAGCTTATTCAGCCGCGAGCCATCGTATGCGCCGCCGAGATAGAGATTGTAAAGGCCGGGACCACGGCCAACGAGCCCGATCTCCGCAAGATATGGCCGCGCGCAGCCGTTGGGGCACCCCGTCATGCGGATGACGATCGCGTCATCGCGAAGGCCGGCGCGCTCGAGTACATCCTCCAAATCGGTAATCAAATCCGGAAGGAACCGTTCGCTCTCGGCCAGTGCGAGCGCACATGTCGGCAGCGCGACACAGGCCATGCTGTTGCGGCGCAGACCCGAGCTTGTGGCAAGTGCGATGCCGTGTGCGGCCAGGATGGCATCGATTTTCCTTTTCGCGGCGGGCGTTACACCGGGGACGATGACATTCTGGTTGGCGGTGCAGATCAGCTCGCCCTTATGCATGCTGGCGATCTCGCGCAAGGCCGTGCGCAGCGCGTGGCCCGGTCGATCCCTGATGCGTCCGTTTTCGACGAACAAGCCGAGGTGCCATCGGCCACCGGTGCCCTTCTTCCACCCGAGGGCATCCCCTGTGCTTTCAAACGTGAACGGCCGTGGCGCCTGCAACGCATAGCCGAGCCGCCGTTCAACCTCGGTGCGGAACGCGTCGAGCCCGTGCGTTTCGAGCGTGTACTTCAGTCGCGCATGCTTGCGGCTCTCGCGGTTGCCCCAGTCGCGCTGCACGGCGATTATTTTCTCCGCAACGTCCACCGCCTGCGCCGTCCAGCAGAAGCCGAGCACGTCCGCGGTACGCGGAAAGGTGTCCGGCTCGCCGTGCGTCATACCCATCCCGCCTCCGACGGTCACGTCGTAGCCAACGAGCTCGCCGCCCTCAAGGATGGCGACGAAGCCGAGGTCCTGGGCGAACACGTCGACGTCGTTGTTGGGCGGCACCGCGACCACAGTCTTGAATTTGCGCGGCAGGTAGTGCCGG
>JBPYEF010000490.1:0-10357 GCA_051985875.1 Hyphomicrobiaceae bacterium | reverse complement strand
TCGACGGCTGCCGGATCGAGTGGGCCGGCGAAGAACGGCGGACCGAAGCCGTGTTGGCCGATGGCCTGCGAGGCGATGGCGCCGGTCACCATCGCGGCGGCGATGAGAGGGAGAACGAGCCAGCGGCCGCGGCCTCTCGCCCGTGCGTTATCCAGGTGCATGTTGCGTTCCTCGGTTGCGTAGCAGTTTGGGGCAATCGCGCCCATTCCCATCTATGCGCGCTTGCTTTCTGCCGCGTCTCCCGATTGTAAAGTTGTGTAAAGTGTGCGCTTGCTCCGGCAAGCTGAGAGCGGTATGCCCGGCGCCTGCCCAACCAAAGATGATCGGTGCGAGGCGACACGAATTGTGCTGCCCTGGCCGTTGCATCTAGGATGGCAACGGCCCACGTTGCCCCCACATGAACGCTTTTCCACGCAGGAGCCAGCGATGCCCGAAATCTACGTTTACGCCGTCGAGGGGCGTACCATCGACCAAAAACGCAATCTCGTGAAAGAGATCACCGACGCCGTCGTGCGCAACTTCAAGGTCACACCCGAGGCGGTGATGGTGCAGATCGTCGAGAGCCCGAAGGACAGCAAGGCCAAGGGCGGCATTCTCTTCAGCGATCGCATGCCCGGCTAGGGTGACTGACGCGCTTTGTTCCCGTTCGTGCGCCCGAGTGTTCTCATGCCTAGAGGAGAGAACGGTGCCGACCCGGCGCGTATGACACCGCTGCAGGGTGACAAGGACTGGATCATGGGGCGGACCATGCTTGCGCGCTTGGTTTGAAGCAGGCGCACGGCGCCTGAGACACCGCAGGAGGCGGTTCAAGCGCCTGCTTACCTTGTCGGCGCTTACGAGTCCGCGTGAGAAGGAGAGTGGAGATGGCCCAGATCAGCCGCAGTAACCCCGACGGCATGCACAAGCCGTTCGCCAACTATTCCCACGTCGTTACCGTGGAAGGCGCCAAGAAGCTCGTCTTCTGCGCCGGGCAGGTTGCCGCCGATGCCGAGGGGCGCGTGCTGCCCCCCGATGATTTCGACGCGCAGGCGAAGATGGTTATGGCAAATTTGCGCGCGGCGCTCGCGGGCGGCGGGGCGACGCTCGCCGACGTCACGAAGATCACGATCTTCATTTGCAACCCGCACGACATTCCCAAGGCGCGCCGCATACTTGAGACCTATTTTGCGGGCAACCCGCCCGGCAGCACGCTGTGCGTCCTGCGCGGGCTCGCCAATCCGCATTTTCTCCTGGAGATTGAGGCGATCGCCGCGGTCTGATCGGCGACGGGGCCTGCGGGCGCGGCAGCTGGTGCCCTCATCGGCTCAGGAGTGAGGGCTGCCCGGCGACGGGCAAGGGGGAGGGGGAGGTAACCGTGTCGGGGAGACGCCCTGCGAGGGAACAGACGAAACCCGTTGCCGCGCGCTCTGAAGTTGCTCGCATTGTCGCGCACAGCGAGGTGCGCGATGGCATGCAAATCGACTGGAATGTCGCGCTTGCCATGGACGACGGGGTGACGCTGCGCGCCGACGTCTTCCGTCCCGTGCGCGAGGGCAGCTATCCCGTGATCTTGAGCTACGGCCCCTACGCCAAGGGACTATCCTTCCAGGAGGGCTACCCGAGCGCCTGGCAACGCATGGTCGCCGAGCATCCCGACGTCGCCGCCGGCTCGAGCAACAAGTACCAGAACTGGGAGGTGGTCGATCCCGAAAAGTGGGTGCCGCACGACTATGCCTGCGTGCGCGTCGACTCGCGCGGTTGTGGTTGCTCACCGGGCGTTATCGATCATTTCTCGCCGCGCGAGACCAGGGACCTGTACCTCGCGATCGAATGGGCGGCGGCGCAGCCCTGGTGCAACGGTCGCGTCGGATTGAGCGGCATCTCCTATTACGCGATCAACCAGTGGCACGTCGCCTCGCTCGAGCCCCCGCACCTGGCGGCGATGTGCGTCTGGGAGGGCGCCGCCGACTGGTATCGCGATATGACGCACCATGGCGGCATCGTCTCGACCTTTTGGGAAAACTGGTACGACATGCAGGTGAAGACGGTGCAGTATGGCGCCGGCGCGCGCGGCAGCCGCAGTCCCATCCACGGCCAATCCGTGTGTGGGCCGGAAACGCTTTCCGAAGCGGTGCTCGCGGCCAACCGCACCGACCTCGGCAATGCGATCCGCGCCCATCCCAACGATGATTCGTACCACAAGGAGCGCTCACCTGTCTGGTCGAAGGTCAAGGTGCCCTTCCTTTCGGCCGCGAACTGGGGCGGCCAGGGGCTGCACCCCCGTGGTAACTTTGAGGGGTACATGCGCGCCGCGTCGCGGCAGAAGTGGCTCGAGGCGCATGGATTAGAGCACTGGACGCACTTCTACACCGACTATGGTCGCAGCCTTCAGCTGCGCTTCTTCGACCACTTCCTGCACGGCAAGGACAATGGCTGGCAGGACCAGCCGCCCGTGTTGCTGCAGGTGCGCCATCTCGACCGTTTCGTGGCGCGCACCGAGAACGAATGGCCGATTGCGCGCACGCGCTGGACCAAGCTGTACCTCGACCCCGCCGGCGGGCTGGGTGCAAAGCGCGCCACGGCGCAGGCCGTCGTACAGTTTTCCGCGATGGGCGACGGCGTCACGTTCCTGACCGCGCCGCTCGCCCAAGAGACCGAGATAACCGGCCCTTCGGCGCTCAAGTTGTTCGTCGCCTCGTCCACCGCCGATGCCGACCTCTTCGTCGTGCTGCGCGCATTCGCGCCCGATCTCAAGGAGGTCGTATTCCAGGGCGCGATCGATCCGCACACCCCGATCGCGCAGGGGTGGCTGCGCGCCTCCCACCGCAAGCGGGATGCCAACCTATCCAAGCCGTACCGGCCGTATCACACCCACAGCGACCCGCAGCCGTTGCGTCCCGGTGCGGTCGTCGAGCTCGACATCGAGATCTGGCCGACCAGCATAGTTTTGCCGGCCGGCTATCGCCTCGGCCTGAGCGTTCGGGGCAAGGACTACGAGTACGGCGGAGCGAGTGGCGGGCGGCTGTCGAATTTCAAGAATGAACTCAAGGGCTGCGGGCCGTTCCTGCACGACGACGCGATCGATCGCCCGCCGGAGCTGTTCGCTGGTATGACGAGCCTGCATTTCGGGGCGGCGCGCGCCCCTTACCTGTTGCTGCCGGTGATCCCCGAGCAGCGTGCGAATGCGGAGCGGCGCCCGCCGCGCACGCGGCCGCCACGAAAGAGCAAACGCGCCAGGTGATTCGGTACTCGCGCAGCTTGGCGCTTGGCGATTGGCGAAGCGGCCGCCTGCTTCCTATCGCTCGAGGGCCGCTGCGTGGGCGCCGCAGCCTTCTGGCCGACGCCAGCGCGCGCCGGCGATGCAGGGCTGGCCCTTGCGAGAACCGACTTCTCATTTATGCGAGTATGCGGACCTCTTGAGCGTGTCCGGCGTCGCTGCGGTAGGGCGTATGACGCGGCGCGCCTGGTGGCGCATTGGCGCCAGGCTGCATGCGCCGCCTGCTTGTCACGGCGCTGCGCGCGCAGGCTCGGGGATCGACGGCATTGCGAAGGGGTGGACCATCTCGTAGCAGTGCGCAACCCGCAGCACCGCTTCGTCGCGGCCGAGCCCGGCGACAGCCTGCAGGCCGACGGGAAGTCCGCTCGCCGTGAAGCCGCAGGGAATGTTCGCGGCGGGTTGCCGGGACATGTTGAAGGGATAGCTGAAGGGGGTCCAGTCGATCCAAATCTTTTCGCGCGCGGGGTCGTTCAGATCCTGTCCGACGGGCAGTGCGGGTACAGCCACCGTCGGCGTCAGCAGCACATCGTAGCGGGCGAGAAACGCATTCGTCTTCTGCATCAGCAGCGCGCGCTCCCCTTCGGCCGCAATCAGATCGACGGCGCTGAGCCGGGCGCCCTGCTCGGCCGCCGCGCGCAGGCCTGGATCGAGCAGTGCGCGATCGGCTTCTTTGATCCCCGACACGATCTTGGCGCAGCCGGCACTCCACAGTGCCCAGAACGCATCGCGCGGGCAGGCGAAGCCCGGATCTGCTCTCTCGACGATCGCTCCCTGCGCCGCGATCGCCGCAACCGCCCTCTCGGTCGCCGCGGCAACCTCGGGGTCGACGACGGCATAGCCGAGCGTTGGGCTGTAGGCGATGCGCATGCCGGCGATGCCTGCCGCGATCGCAGCGCTGTAGTCGCGGGTTGCCAGCGGGAGTGCGTAGGGATCGCGTGCGTCCCAGCCGGCCATTGCCGTGAGCATCAGCGCGGCGTCGGCGACCGTGCGGGCCATCGGCCCCGTGTGCGACACGGGCGCGAACGGACTTGGTGGCGAGGATGCAACGAGCCCGTACGTAGGCTTGATGCCAAACACGCCGCAGAAGGAGCTGGGAATGCGGATCGAGCCGCCGCCGTCGGAGCCGAGGTGCAAGGGTCCCATTCCCGTCGCCGCGCCGATCGCCGCTCCGGCGCTGCTGCCTCCGGGGGTCCGGTCGGCATTCCAGGGATTGCGCGAGACGCCCGTCAGCGGACTGTCGCCGATCGCCTTCCAGCCGAATTCGGGCGTCGTCGTCTTGCCCAGCAGCACGGCGCCCTGCGCACGCAGCCGCGCCACCATCGGCGCATCTTCGTCCCAGGCCTGGTCGCGGCGGATCGACTTGGAGCCGCGCAGCGTTGGCCAGCCCCGGGCAAGCATCACATCCTTGACGCTCGTCGGAACGCCGTCGACCAGGCCTTGCGGCGCCCCCCGCATCCACCGCGCCTCGGAGGCGCGCGCAGTCGCCAGGGCACCTTCTTCATCGACCAACAGGAAGGCGTTGAGCGAGGGCTGCAGCGCGGCAACACGCTGCAGCACCGCGCGGGTGACCTCGACCGGCGACAGCGTCTTGCGGCGGTAGTGTGCGAGCAGCGCCGTGGCGCTGAACTCGGTCGGATGCGTGCTCAACTCCAGTCCCCCAATTGCCGCGGCGCCGGCTTGCAACTCATCGCGGCTCACGCGGCCCAGGCACCGATCTCGAGATAGGTGCTCTGGTACGTCGCGCCCTCGCCGATGTCGGTGTAGCGGTCGGAACAGAGCATGTTGATCGTGCCCGCGAGGGTCTCGTCATCGGGCCGCTGTCCCGGCACGAGCGCAACCCCAGGCGGAACCTCGTCGCTGACGCGCAGGATGAGCCCGATGCTGCCACGGTCATTGAACAGGCGGACGCGCTGGCCATTCTCAAGGCCGCGCGATCGCGCCTCCTTGGGGTGCAGGATGCAGCAGGGTTCGCCCTCGCGCTTCCTCAAGAACGCAACCGCGGAGAAAGCCGTGTGACTCTGAAAATAGCCGGGAGCGGTGAGCAGGCGCAGCGGCCAGCGCCGGGCATCGCGCTGCTCTACGGCATCCACCTGCCAATCCGGCATTGGCGGTAGGCCCTGTTGCGCCATCGTCTCGGAATAAAACTCAAGCTTGCCCGACGGCGTACGGAAGGTTTGTCCGGGCGGCGGGGCGATGTTGATCGGGCCGCGCTCGACGACCGTTGCGGGATCGGTTTCCCCCGCTCTTCCGGTCGCGCCTCGGAACAGCTCGCTCACGATTGCCGACGGGGACATGCGAAACACGGGATCGCTGACGCCGAGACGCGCGGCAAGCGCCTGCGCCACCGCGAAGTTCGACCGGGCCTCTCCCAGGGGGGCGACCGCGCGCTGCCCGTACTGCATGTAGTAGGATCCGTAGCTGCGGTAGAAATCCTCGGTCTCGAGATAGGTCGTGGCTGGCAGGAGGATATCGGCGTAGCGCGCGGTCACCGACAGGAAGGGGTCGTGTACCACGGTGAAGAGGTCCTCGCGCCTCAGCGCTTGCCGCAATCTGCCGGCATCGGGGTTGGTGACGGCCGGATTGTTGCAGGCAATGAACAGACCGCGGATCGGTGGATCCTTCATTTCCAGCAGGTCCTCACCGAGGCGCAGGTGGTTGACGAGGCGGGTTGCGGCGGGACCCGAAGGCTTGCGAATGGCGTCGTAGTTGAGCTCGCAAGAGGCCGCGGTAAGCAGCAGCGCGCCTCCGCCGCGGCGCCCGTAGGCGCCGGTGACGCCCGGCAGCGAAGCAACCGCGCGCAGGGCCTGCCCGCCGTGTGCCAACCGCGTCATGCCTTCGCCAATGCGAATGAAGGACGCCTTGGCCTTGCCGTAGAGCGCGGCGAGGCGCTCGATATCGGCGACGGCCAGACCGGTGATCTCTGCAACGCGCTCGGGCGCGAAGCGGGGCAGCACTTCCGCGCGCAGCCGCTCAAAGCCGAGGGTGTGTGCTTTGAGGTAGTTTGCATCCGTGAGGCCGTCGCGCACGAGGATGTGCATGACCCCGAGGGCGAGCGCGGCATCGGTGCCGATGCGGATCGGCAGGTGCCAGTCGGAGCGTTCCGCCGTGCGGCTGCGGCGCGGGTCGATGGTTACGAGCGGCACGCCGGCCTTCCGCACCTCTTCGACCTTGGTCCACAGGTGCACGTTTGTCGCGACCAGGTCGCAGCCCCAGGAAATGATTAGGTCGGAAGCGACGATGGATTCCGGATCGGCGCCGCCAACCGGGCCAACCGTCAGATCCCAGGCCGTTTCGCAGCACGTGTCGCATACCGTGCCGGCCTGCAGGCGGCTGGTGCCCAGCGCATGAAACAGGCCGTTGAGGAGCCCGCGGTTGATTTGGCCCTGGTGGGCGCTGTAGGCGTAGCCGAGCAGCGCCAGTGGGCCCGATTCGGCAATGATTGCGGTAAACCGCGCGGCGATCTCATCGAGCGCGGTGTCCCAGCCGATGTCGACGAAGCGCCCCTCGCCCTTGGCGCCCGCGCGCCGCTTGGGTGTGGTTATGCGCCGCGGCGAATAAAGCAGCTCGTGGTCACGGTTGACCTTGGCGCAGAGATAACCGGCGGTGAGCGGATTGGCCGGGTCGCCCGCGAGGCGCGTGACGCGGCCGTCCTCGACATGGGCGAGCATGGAGCACATGTCCGGACAGTCATGGGCACAGACGACGCGAACGGTCTTCAATCCGCTTCTCCCGGAAAAAGGCGCCTGGCCTGGCAAGGTGACGCCAGGCGGATCCCCAAGGTGGGCCAAAATGCGCCCACGCGAAAGAGGCAGTTTGCGTTGCCCCGGGCGCCGAACGGCTGCGCCGCGGACCCTTTCCCGGCAGCGGTGTCCCCCTAGCGGCCCTGCCCGACCGGCCCAAACGGCGGCAGGCAGGCGCGCAAAGCGGCGGTACCGCGACCAGGGGCGGCGCGGAGCCCGCGCGTAGGCTTGTCGTTGCGCGCGCCGCCTATTGCGCGGTTAGGCCGCCGTCGACAACCATTCCCGACCCAGTCATGAAGCCCGCGTCGTCGGACGCCAGAAAGACGATACCGAGTGCGATGTCCTCAGCGACGCCGAGCCGCCCGATCGGATGCTGCTTCGTGGCAACCCTCCGAGCACTCTCGACGTCGTTGCTTCCGATCTGCCGGGCGCGCGACACAAACGTCTGCGCCCCCATGTCGGTTTCTATCACACCCGGATGGATCGAGTTGACACGGATCTTCCATCCCTTGCGGCCGAAGGAGAGGGCGGTCGACTTGGTGAATAGTGTCACGCCGCCTTTGGTCATGGAGTAGAGTGGATCGAGCTGCGAGCCGACGATGCCGGCGATCGAGGCAAGGTTCACGATCGCCGACCCGTGCCGACTCGACTTGCCGCTCTCGGCGAGCGCCGGGGCGCACAGCTTCGTGCCGAGCCAGACGCCGGTCATGTTGATGGCCACGAGACGGGTCCAATCCTCCATGGTTGCGTCCATCAGATCCTTGCCAAGAAAGATGCCAGCGTTGTTCACGAGAATGTCGAGCTTGCCGAACCGCTTGCTCGTTGCATCGAGCGCAGCCGTCCACGACGCCTCGGTGGTCACGTCAAGGGCAAGAGCCAGTGCCTTGCCACCCGCGTCGCTGATTTCCCTGGCGGTGTCGCGCGCGCGGTCGGCGAGGACGTCGCCGACTACGATCGCGGCGCCCGCCGCCGCCATTTTCCGCGCCGTTTCGGCGCCGATGCCGCGCGCGGCGCCGGAGACCAATGCGACCTTGCCATCCAAGCGGTTCATGTCGATGCACCTCGAGCGTACCTTGCCTGCCGCCCTCTGCCCGATGGGGCGGTCGCGAGGGGCGCGAGGATAGCACCCGCTGGCGATCGTGCCAGCGGAAGAAAAACTCCGCGGCCGCATGCGCCTGGCCTGTACTTGGCATGACAGAGCTGGTCGGTCGCCCGTGCAGGTTCCGCAAATGCCCGTCGAGCGATCGCGCGTGGGGTGATCACCGGACCAAGCCGTGCATTTGCCGATGGCAATGCGCAATCGACATCATTACCGCGGCATTGCCGACGGTTGCTGCACCCGACCCCGAATCACAGACCCGCCGGGGGTTCTCGTGGTATGAGGTACCAGTGCCTTGACGCTCAGCGCGGCAACGAGCCCCGTCGCCGACATGCATGCTCGCTGATCGGGTTGACGACGCGAGTAACTCGGCAGGCGCGCGGATCGGTTCATCGCCCGCGCAGATTTGGTGTCCGACCCCATACCGTCTCAGCCCACCTTTGAGATAGAGCAACCGAACCAGCACATATCCCCAGGAGACTGCAATCATGAAAGTCAATCCGTTCTACGACAGCTGGCAGTTTCTTCTCGGAAGGACCCCGGACCACCAAAATGCCGGGCCGTTCGTCGCCTGGCTGCTCACCATTGGCTTTCTCGCGCTCACCGCGGCGAGCATCTGGATCGCTCGCCGGAACTGGCGCGAGGACCCGTCCCAGCGCACGCTGCAGCATCTCGCCACGTGGGTGATGCGCTACTTTATCGGCACCATGTGGTTCCAGGGTTCGCTGTGGAAGTTGCCGTTGCCGATTTCTGGCGGTCTCGACGGCTGGACACGGCAGTTGGCCGAGTACGCGGCGTTTGGTTTTCACCGATGGATCGCGACCAACATCTTCATCCCTGGCCTGGTGGTCATCAATCCGCTCGTCTATTTGACAGAGCTGTCCCTCAGCATTGCCTTCATCCTCGGGTTTTTCGTTCGCCCCATGGCGGTGGTCGGGATGCTGTTCACGCTGCACCTTTGGCTTGGTCTCTACCGCCATCCGAGCGAGTGGCCATGGCTCTATATCTTCCTGGTATTCGTGCAGGGCTTTTTCTTCCTCGACAACGCCGGGAAGAGCCTGGGTCTAGACGCGCTGCTTGCTCGTCGGGCGTGGGGACCATTTGCCGGCAACGGCATCATCGGCAAATGGTATCGACGGCTCGCCTAGCTCGGCGCATGGTGCATTCACTCCCCGTGGCAATAGGGTCAGCGAGCGCCGGACGAGTCCACCAACGGCGCCGAGGGGCGCATGCCAGTGTGCTGGAGCTCAGGGTTTGCCGCCGACGCAAGGCTCGGTCGTGGCGCGAGCTTGAGCGCACGTGCCAACCTGGCGGCCGCCTCTGCTTGGCGATTGTCCACCCAATCACTCCTCGTTCCGCGGTGCATCCTTCCTTAAGGAGCGGGCGTATACGAAGGCTTGACCATGCCGGTCCGGAGCGAGCGCGCTGGGCTGCCGATGACAATGGACGGGTGTCTTGACGGGGTCTCTGCCATGAGAGCGCCGCAGCGCGCCCCTGCAAGGGAGAGTGGGTCACGGCGCGCTGCAGATCGTCCGGCTTGCTGATCTAGGAGTCGCGGTGTGGGCTGACGAGGGAGTTCGTGGGATGCTGGATTTATGGTTGCAAGGCAAGATGGGCTACACCGCCGGTGAAGCCGTGGCGGTGCTCCTAGCCATCATTGTTGCGGTGCTACTCTGGTTTTATTCGCTGGGTCCGCGCGGCGAGAAGGGTCACCATCGGCGCCCGCTTCGCACGACCGGGTTGTGCGCGTTGTGTTTTGGAATTGGAATTTCCATTGGCATAGAGATGACCGCCAAGGGCACGTTCTGGCTCCCGCTACGGGTCTTGCAAGACCAGATGCACGAACTGTGGGAGGTGCCTCTCGAGAACCTTCAGCCAAGCTCAGGTTAAGCAGGGCTTCAACCTTCTGCCGGATAGCGCTGCCGGATGCTGTGCCAGCCGGGCGCATTCGTGTCCGGCGCGGGGTATGGCTCGCCAAGCCGTCACCGATCCTCGGCTAGCGTACGGGGTCGCGACGCTGTTCCATGCGACAGTTGCAAGTCGATCGGCGAAGTTCGTTTGCACCGCAGCGTGCCCATGCGATTTGGTAGTCCCTCATCGCCAGGCGTTCTCGCCTGCTGACCGATCACCTGGCCGTGATGAGCTATCCGCGCGTCTGGCATGCCCGAAGATGCGGCGATTGCACACGAGAGGTTGCCAGCGCTTCCCGGATTGAACGCCGCTCCTATGGATGATGTACCGCTCTGGCTGGGGCACCAAGGA
>JBPYEF010000489.1:0-9425 GCA_051985875.1 Hyphomicrobiaceae bacterium | reverse complement strand
GGACGGGGCCGTGGGGGCGCCCGGACTGTTCCGTCCATGCGCAGCATCGGGCAGCCAAGCCAAACAGGGAGCCTACCGGCCTGGCAACGTCCACGATCGCATGCCAACGGGAGCGCGGCAGAAAGGGAGGCGCCAGGGCGCGCCAGCAACCTGAGGTTGCGCGCCAATAAACACGGGGCCGAGCGCGCCTTCCGTCGCGGCGCGACTCGGCCATGTCTTGGGAGCGTCTTGGAGCGCCGCGATGTCACATGCCGCGGCGGCAAGCAACGGTGAGAGTGGGAACGACCGACATGGTACGCAATACGAGCCCGGGCAAGAGCGTGGCAAGCAAGGCGGCAGCAAAGAAGCATCCGGTCGCCAAGCCGAGCCATCGGCCCGCCACGCCAGTCAGGGCCGGCGCACACAAGCCCGAGGCGGCGCGGGCCGAGGCCAAACGCATAATCAAGGGCGGCAAGCCCGTGGTTAAGAAACCGGTTGGCAAGAAGGTGGTGCCGGTGCCGCCCCCTGCCAAAATTGCCGCGAAGCCGGCCGTGACCGGGAAGGGCACCCCAGTACCTGCCAATGGAGTAGTGAAAACGCCGATGACCATGAGCAAAGCCTCACCTGGGGCGCCAGCGCCCGCGCGGGCCATGGCAGCGGCCCTGAACCGGGAGGCCGGCGGGGCCATTTCGGTCACGCCGAAGGCCGCCGGCGACAAGCCGCCCGCAGCCCGGCAACAGGCGCCGACCGCACCGCGCAAGCCGGTCAATCAGCGGCATGGCTTCAAGACCAACGAGTGGATCGTCTATCCCTCGCACGGCGTCGGACGCATCGTCGGCATCGAGGAGCAGGAAATTGCCGGCATGTCGCTCGAGCTCTTTGTCATCACCTTCGAAAAGGACAAGATGACACTCAGGGTTCCGACCGGGAAGTCTTCCAGCGTCGGCATGCGCAAGCTCGCCGAGGAGAGCATCGTCAAGCGGGCGATGGAAACGCTGAAGGGTCGCGCGCGCATCAAGCGCACGATGTGGAGCCGGCGCGCCCAGGAGTACGAGGCAAAGATCAACTCGGGCGATCTCATCGCTATCGCCGAAGTGGTGCGGGATCTGTACCGCTCGGAGAGCCAGCCGGAGCAGTCCTATTCCGAGCGCCAGCTCTACGAGGCGGCCCTCGACCGGATGGCGCGGGAGATTGCCGCCGTCGACAAGCTCGACGAGCGCGGCGCGACGCAGCGCATCACCGAGGTGCTCGCCAAGAGCGCCAAGGGGCGGCGCGCGGCAAGCGAAGAGACCGAGGTCAAAGCCGCCTGAGGGGCGCCGCCGCGGGGAGGTTCGAACGCGCCCGGCCGCTGTTGGCCGGGCGGGTTGCCTGCGACGCCGGATGGGTTGCCCGCATGTGGCGCCGGTGGGGCGCCGCCAGGAGGCGCACGTGGCTCGCTATCTGAAACACGGGGCGGACGGCGGTGGCGCACAGGCAGCCGACGCCGCCGTTACCGATACCGTGCAGGCGATCTTGGCGGACGTCGCGGCGCGCGGCGACGTGGCAGTGCGGGAGTTATCCGAACGCTTCGACGGTTGGTCCCCGCCCTCCTTCAAGCTGTCATCGCATGACATTGACCGCGCGCTCGCGCAGGTGCGCAAGCGCGACCTCGACGACATCGCCTTCGCCCAGGCGCAGGTACGCGGCTTCGCGCAAAAGCAACGGGAAACCCTGCGCGACCTCGAAGTTGAAACGCTGCCGGGCGTGGTCCTCGGACACCGCCACATCCCCGTTGCCGCCGTCGGCTGCTACGTGCCGGGCGGGCGCTACCCGATGATCGCCTCCGCGCACATGTCGGTCGTCACGGCGCGTGTCGCAGGCGTCGGGCACATCACCGCCTGCGCACCGCCCTTCAGGGGCGGTCCGCATCCCGCGACCGTCGCCGCCATGCACCTTGGCGGAGCCGACGAGATCTACGTGCTCGGCGGCGTGCAGGCGATTGCGGCCATGGCTTTCGGCACCGCCAGCATCCCCCCGTGCGACATGGTCGTCGGCCCCGGAAACGCCTACGTGGCCGAAGCCAAGCGTCAGCTGTTCGGGCGCGTCGGCATCGATCTCCTGGCGGGGCCCACCGAAACGCTGATCATCGCCGACGCCAGCGTCGATGCGGAAATCTGCGCGACCGATCTCCTCGGCCAGGCGGAGCACGGGCCCACTTCGCCGGCGATCCTGATCACGGACAGCGAGGCGCTGGCGCGCGCCACCATGCAGGAGGTCGATCGTCTGCTGGCCATCCTTCCGACCGCCGAGGTGGCCGGCAAGGCGTGGCGCGACTGCGGCGCGGTGATTGTCTGTGACGACCGCGAGGAGATGCTGCGCGAGGCCGATCGCATCGCCTCCGAGCACGTGCAGGTGATGACGCGCGACCCCGACTACTTCCTCGCCAACCTACACAACTACGGTTCATTGTTCCTTGGGGCGCGGACCAATGTCGCCTTCGGCGACAAGGTGATCGGCACCAATCACACGCTGCCAACCCGCAGGGCTGCGCGCTACACCGGCGGGCTGTGGGTTGGAAAGTTCCTGAAGACCTGCACCTACCAGAGGGTGCTGAGCGACGCGGCCGCCGCCCGCATCGGTGAGGTTTGTTCCCGCCTCTGCATGCTCGAAGGCTTTTCGGGGCATGCCGAGCAGGCCAACGTGCGCGTGCGCCGCTACGGCGGCCGCAACGTGCCCTATGCGCAGGCGGCGGAGTAAACCGAGCAGGAGAGCGGCGCGGCGGCGGCCTTCGCCGTGGGACCTTCGCCTTCGCCGTGCCGACGCGGGCCATGGCGCTGCACCTTGCGCGTTGAAAAGCCCTCCCCCCGAGCAGCCCATGTTGCCCCTGAGGATATGGCCCCGCGGCCGGTGCGCTGCAGCGGCGGCCCTGACCCGGCGTTGCGTTGCGCGCCGCAAAGCTCCATGCTGCGGCATCTGCAGCCCGCCGGCCCATGACCCGTGCCGCACGTGACGCTGCTAGCAACTTCGCGCCGTCACGATCATCGACCCTGGTTGCGCGGAGAGAGAGGGGGATGCAATGCCGAAGGTTCCAGCCGACCGCCTCACTGCCATTGCCTCGGCGCTGTTGCGCGCCGCCGGTGCAAGCGCGGAGGAGGCCGATGCCGTCGCTGGCGGTTGCATTGCCGCCAATCTCGCGGGGCACGATTCGCACGGCATCATCGCCGTGCCGACTTATATCGATCGCATCAGGGCGGGGCACATCGTTCCCGGTGCGGAATGGAAGATCGTGCGCGAAACGCCGGCGACGACGGTCATCGACGGGCACTGGGGGTTCGGCTTCCACGTCAACGCCAAGGCGATGCAACTGACGATCGACAAGGCGCGCACGACCAATGTCGCCGCCGCAACCGTTCTGCGCCAAAGCCATGTCGGGCGTCTCGCCGCCTATCCGCTGATGGCCAGCAGGGAGGGTATGATCGGCATCGCCACGGCGGATTCCGGTAGATCCCCAAAGGTGGTCGCCCCCTTTGGTGGGCGCGAAGCGCGCCTCGGCACCAATCCGATCGCCATCGCCGTGCCCTCCGACCTTGAGGGCCCTTTCTGCCTGGATATGGCGACTTCGGCGGTTGCCGCGGGCAAGATTGCGCTGGCCGCCGCCCGCGGCGAGCAGATTCCGACCGGATGGATCGTCGACGAAGCGGGCAGGCAAACCACCGACCCGACCCGCCTGCGTCGCGGCGGAGCGCTGCTGCCTTTGGGCGGCAGCGCCGGCTACAAGGGCAGCGGACTCGCCGCCATGGTGGAAGTGCTGTGCGGGATCCTGACCGGCCTTGGCTTCGGCGTCGAGCCGACGGGGCGGCACAACGACGGGTGCTTCATGGCGGTGTTCAAGGTTGACGCATTCCGTCCGCTCAAGGAGTTCAAGAAGGAGGTGGCCGAGTTCGCTGCCTACTTGAAGGCGACGCCTCCCGCGGAAGGCAGTCCCGGCGTGCTCTACCCCGGCGAGGTCGAGTACCTGTGCGAGCAGCAGCGGCGCAAGTCCGGCATCGACGTGGAGGACGCCACGTGGGAGAAATTGCGCGCGCTTGCGACCGGTTTCGGCTTGGCCGCCTCGCTCGGGCTGGCCTAGAGCGGGTACTCGACCGCGCCGGAAGCGCGCGCCGGCCGCCGCGAGAGCATACGCGCGCCCGGGCTCCTCGTGCGTACCGGAAGGGTGTAGTCCGGTGGCCGCCGGCGGGGTGCGCGGGATTTGCACGATAGGAACGGCGAGCCGCGATGTCCGCAGCAGGAGGCGAGCTTTCGGCGACATGTGCAATGGTCGTGATGGCCAAGGCCTCCGCTCCCGGGGCGGTGAAGACCCGCCTGATCCCGCCGCTCAGCGCCGAGCAGGCAGCCGATCTGAATACCGCATTCCTGCGCGATGCCGCCGACCTGTTGTGCAGCGCGCGCCGCCTCGCCAACATCAGGAGCCGCATTGCCTATGCACCCGCGGGGTCGCAGGCGTTTTTCCAGCGCACCCTGCCCAGCATAGAGCTCATCGAAACCGCGGCCGCGGACTTCGGCGACTGCCTGCTGCACGCGGCGGCGACGGCGCTCGCCGCGGGCTATGGTGCGGTGTGCCTGTTGAACGCCGATAGCCCGACGCTGCCCGTCGGCTATCTCGTCGCCGCCGCGACAATTCTGGCGGCGGATGAGGAACGCGCGGTACTCGGCCCCTCGCCCGACGGGGGCTACTACCTGCTCGGCATCAAGCGGGCGCACCGCGAGCTTTTTCGCGACGTCGCATGGAGCAGCGAACGGGTATTCGGCCAGACGCTGACGCGCGCACGTGCGCTCGCCTTGCCGGTGGTGACGCTGCCAACCTGGTACGACGTCGACAACCTCGATGGGCTTCGCCGGCTCGCCGGCGAGCTGCTGCACGGGGAGGCTTTCCGCACCGTCGGCGGCGATCGGCCCGAAGCGCGCCACACGCGCGCCTGGTTGCAAGCGCTCGACGCGACCGGGCATCTCGCCTGCACGCTACGGCATACGTGAGACCGTCGGCAATGCGCCCGAGACACGACTGTGCTGCCCGTCGCGCACGTGCGCTCGTCTGGCTCGGCGCCATGGCGCTCTTTCTGTCATTGCTCACCGCGGCCGGCCCGCTGCTGCACCGGCGGTTCGGGGGGTGGGCCCTGATCGGCGTCTTCATGGTGAGCGCCACGCTGGCCGCGGCCGGCGCACGCGTCGCCGAGCGGGCGCCATCGACGGCTGCTCTCGGCATCGTCCTCGGCGCGGCGGTCGCCATGCGCGCCAGTCTGTTGATCGCGCAGCCCTCCCTCTCCAGCGACGTCTACCGCTACGTGTGGGACGGGCGCGTGCAGGCCGCCGGCATCAATCCCTACCGCTATGTTCCCCTCGCTCCGGAGCTCGCGCGGCTGCGCGACAGCACGATCTTCCCCAACATCAATCGCGCGTCGTACGCGCCGACCATCTATCCGCCGGTGGCGCAACTGATCTTCCTGGCGATCACGCGCTTCAGCGAGAGCGTGCTGGCGATGCGCATCGGCATGCTCGCCTTCGAGGCGGTAGGCTGCGCCGCGCTTATCATCCTGCTGCGCGGAGTGGGTCTACCGAGCGCGCGCGTTGCCCTCTACGCCTGGCATCCCCTGCCGGTCTGGGAGATCGCCGGCAACGGGCACATCGACGCGGCGATGATCGCGCTGTTGCTCGTCGGCTTGTGCCTCGCCGCCAACGGCAGAGCGCTCGCCTCGGCAGTTGCGGTCACGCTCGGAACGCTGGTCAAGCCGACGGCCGCGCTCGCCCTTCCCGTGCTTTGGCGACCCTGGGACTGGCGCGTGCCGCTGCTGGTCGTGGCGACGGCGCTGCTTGCCTATCTGCCATACCTGTCGGTCGGCCGCGGCGTGTTCGGCTTCCTCGGTGGCTATTTCGCGGAGGAGGGCATGACCAACGGCAATGGCTACAAGCTGCTCGCCCTGCTGCAGAGCGTCACCGGGCAGCTGCCACACGCGGCAGCCATTTACATTGCCCTCAGCATGCTGCTGCTCATGCTGCTCGCACTCGCCGTCGCCTTCCGCCGCGACCGCTCGCAACTCGCCGCGCTCTCGGCGATAACCTGGTTGCTGACCGCCTTCCTGGTGCTCTCCTCCCCCCATTATCCCTGGTATTTCCTCGCGCTCGTTCCCTTCCTTGCCCTCAATGCCACGGCGACGATGTGGGTTTTGACGGTCGCCAGCGTACTCTTCTACAACGCAGTGCCCGAAGTCGGTGCCTTGCCGAGCTATGAGGCGCGAATCCGCGCCTTCACGTTGCTCGTCCTGCTGGCGCTCGCCTACGACATGTGGGCGCGCCGGGGCAAGCCGTCGCCGGCTGCCATCGGAGGCATGTCATGAGTGCGCAAGCAGATGCACGGCCGGACGGGGTAGATCCGCGGCGCTACCATGAGGCGGTGGCCGACCAGTTGCCGGTTGCGACCCGCGACCCCGTCTGCCTCTATCTCGAGACCACCAACCGCTGCAACCTGCTGTGCACCACCTGCCCGCGCACCTACGCGGCACTCGAGCCCGAAGCGGACATGAGCTTTGCGCTGTTCCGGCGCATTGTAGATCAGGTGCCGGGGATTGCGCGTGTGGTCCTGCACGGCGTCGGCGAGCCCATGCTGGTCAAGGAGCTGCCGCGCATGATCGCCTACCTCAAGCAACGCGGCGTGTACGTGCTATTCAACACCAACGGCACCCTGCTCACGCCGCGCAAGGGGCGCGAGCTGTGCGCCACCGGCTTGGACGAGCTGCGCGTCTCGCTCGATGCCGCCGACGCGCGCACCTTTGTGCTGGTGCGCGGCAAGGACTACTTCCACCGCATTGTGCGCAATGTGCGCGCATTCACGCAGATGCAGGCCAAAGAGGGCTTGACGAGGCCGCGCGTGTCGCTGTGGCTGACCGGCCTCAAGCAAACGATTGCGCAGCTGCCGGAGTTCGTGCGCGTTGCGCACGCGGCGGGCATCAGCGAGGTCTACCTGCAGAGGCTCGTGTATTTCGAGGAGGGCGCGATCGGACTGGCGCGCCCCGATCAGGCGCTGTTTGAGCGCCTCGCGCGGGAGGACGCGGAGCATTTGGATGCGGCCGAGGCCCTCGCCCGCACGCTCGGCATCGGCTTCAACGCCTCCGGCGCCACGGAGCCGAAGGACAGCCTGAGCCGCCGTACCGACGCCAATCCCTGGGCCCTGTGCCGGCGCCCGTGGACGGTCATGTATTTTACCGCCAACGGCCGTGCTCTGCCGTGCTGCATCGCGCCGTTCGCACAACACGGCTATGCGAATTTCACGCTCGGCGATGCGACGCAGGCGAGCCTGCGCGAGATATGGAACGGCCCGGCCTATCGCAGTTTTCGCGCTGCGCTCAAATCGCCCGCTCCTCCCAAGTGCTGCGCGAACTGCGGCCTGCGTTGGAGCTTGTAGGTGGCGGCTGCGGTTTCACGCGCGGTCACGGCCATCATACCCTGCCTCGATGAGGAGGAGGCAATCGGCGAGGTCGTCAATCAGTTGGCCGCCTGCGGCATTGAAGAGATCATCGTCGTCGATGGCGGCTCGAGCGATCGCACCGTGGCGCGCGCAACCGCCGCCGGCGCCAAAGTGATCGTTGCGCAGCAGCGCGGCTATGGGCGAGCCTTGCGCGCTGGCCTGGCCGCGAGCTCACCGTGCTGCCGCGTCGTGCTGTTCGTCGACGGCGACGGCAGCGACCGGCTGGAGACCGTCCCGGCGCTGCTCCACCCGATTGCGGCCGGGCAAGCTGACTTCGTCATGGGCTCGCGTCTGCTCGGCGAGCGCGAACCGGGCAGCCTGGGGCAAGCGCAGATCCTTGCCGGCCGCCTGGCTGGGCTGCTGATCCGGTTGCGCTACGGGGTCCGCTTCACGGACATGTCGCCCTTGCGCGCCATCCGCCGCGACGTGCTCGACGATCTCGGCATGCGCGAGGAAAGCTATGGTTGGAACCTCGAGATGCAAATGCGCGTCGCGGCGCGGGGCCTGCGCATCCTGGAACTGCCGGCCGGACAGCGGCGGCGCAGAGGCGGCCGTTCGAAAGTGTCAGGCAACTGGCTGGCGACGGCGCGCGCCGCAGTCACGCTGGTTGCAACTTTTGTGCGCTTGGCATTGCAGGACAGCGGGACGGCGCGGAAGGGTAGCGTACCCGGGGACCGCAGCCGCCGCTGACGGGGGCGCCAGCCCATGGCGTCCGGCCCATCACATCCGGCCCATCACATCCGGCCCGTGGCGTCTGGATTGCGCCGCGCCGCGTGAACGTTGGGCAGCCAGATCCGGCCGCACGGCAGCGCATGCAAACGCAAAATCGCCGCCACGGCCCGCACCCGCGCGAGCGGCGATCCAAGAGGACGGATCAGGGCGTCCCGGGTGCGGGGATACGAGACACCCTGATCCACATCCGCCCCTTGCGGGGGAAGCGGACTTCTAGACAACGGGGCAGCTGGCGTTTCATGCCGCGGATGCGGCGATATTTTTTGCATTCGTTCATTGTTTGTTAGCGTTGCCTCGGGTCCAGCGCGTCGCGCAGGGCATCGCCCAGCAGGTTGAAGGACAGCACGACCAGGAAAATCGCGAGTCCGGGCCATACGGCCATCCACGGGGCGTTGGTGAGGAAACGCTGGGCAGTATTGAGCATCGAGCCCCAGGAAGGCGCCGGCGGCTGTTGTCCAAGGCCGAGGAAGGAAAGGCTGGCCTCGGCGATGATCGCCGTGGCGACGGACAGGGTCGCCTGCACGATAAGGGCCGGCAGAATGTTGGGCAGAATATGCTTGACGGCAATGCGCGCGGGCGGATTGCCGACCGCCCGCGCAGCCTCGATATAGTCCTCGACCTTGACGGCGATCACCTGGCCGCGCGTCAGGCGCACGAAGATCGGGGTGGTGCTCAGGCCGATGGCGATCATCGCGTTCTGCAGGGAGGGCCCGAGGAAGGCGGAGAGGGCGATAGCGAGGATCAGGAACGGCACTGCCAGCATGGCGTCGGCAATGCGACTGAGGACGGCGTCGATCCACCTGCCCCCGTAGCCCGCGAGCAACCCAATCGGCACGCCCAGGGCAAGGGCGATGCTCACCGAGACGACGCCGGCGAGCAGCGAGGCGCGCCCGCCGTAGACAACGCGCGAGAGCATGTCGCGGCCCGATTCGTCGGTGCCGAACCAGTGCGCGAGCGACGCTGGCTTGCGAATCGCAGTCCAGCTCTGCGCGGCCGGATCGTAGGGTGCGATTAGCGGCGCGAGCACGGCGGTGATGATGAACACGGCGATGACGAGGAGCCCGAACACGCCGCCCTTGCGCTTGACCAGGCGGCCCCAGGCCCTGGCGCCGGGGCTCTCTTCAGCGGCCGCGACGTCGGTGGTGGTCAGGACCGCCATGGCATCAGCCTCGCAACCGCGGGTTGATCAGCACGTACGCCACATCGGCGAAAAGGT
>JBPYEF010000488.1:0-4502 GCA_051985875.1 Hyphomicrobiaceae bacterium | reverse complement strand
CGGCGGTGGGCTATCAGCCGACGCTGGCCACCGACATGGGCGCGCTGCAGGAGCGCATCACCACCACCCAGAAGGGCTCCATCACCTCGGTGCAGGCGATCTACGTGCCGGCCGACGACCTGACGGATCCGGCGCCGGCCACCTCGTTTGCCCACCTCGACGCCACGACGGTGCTGTCGCGGCCGATCTCGGAGAAGGGCATCTACCCGGCGGTCGATCCGCTCGATTCCACCTCGCGCATGCTGACGCCGCTGGTGGTCGGGGAGGAGCACTACGCGGTCGCGCGCCAGGTGCAGCAGATCTTGCAGCGCTACAAGGCGCTGCAGGACATCATCGCCATTCTCGGCATGGACGAGCTCTCGGAAGAGGACAAGCTGGCAGTGGCGCGTGCCCGCAAGATCGAGCGCTTCCTGTCGCAGCCCATGCACGTGGCCGCGGTATTTACGGGTCTCGACGGCGTATTCGTCGAGCTCGCCGAGACGATCCGCGGCTTCAAGGGCCTGTGCGCCGGGGATTACGACCACCTGCCCGAGCAGGCGTTCTACATGGTCGGCACGATCGAGGAAGCGGTCGCCAAGGCAGAGAAGCTCGCTGAGGCGGCATAAGCGAAAGGAGAGGGCATGGCTGACAAGTTCGGTGGCTGCTGCGAAATCATGAAGGACGTGTTGGCGAGCGAGGACTTCGATCCGCTCGTCGCCGAGGACGAGAACGGCGTCCTCTACATGTCGATCGGCCTCGTCGAGACGGAACAGGAAGACGAGCCGAATATGGTCGATCATCCGGTTTTCTACTGCCCGTTCTGCGGCAAGAAGCTGCAGTCGCCGGAGGAGGTCGACTCCAAGACGGCGGGTAAGAGCAATTGATGGGCGTCGCCGCGAGGCGAATGGGGTTGGCGCATGGCTGGCATGCTGCGGTTTGAGTTGGTGACGCCCGAGTGCGTCGCGCTGTCCGGAGAGGCGAGCCAGGTGGTCGTGCCGGGCCTGGAGGGCCAGTTCACGGTTCTGCCCGGCCATGCGCCGCTGATTTCCGCGCTGCGCCCGGGGATGATCGAGGTGGCGCTTGCCGATGCGCGCTCCGCGCGCATCTTCGTCAAGGGTGGCGTTGCCGAGCTGGACGGCGAGCACGTAACGGTTCTTGCCGAGCGCGCGTTTGCGGAGGAGAAGCTCGACGCGCAAACCGTCGCCGCGGAGCTGACGGCAGCAGAGGCGGATCTGGCCGCCGCCACGGACGACACGGCCCGTCTCGCTGCGACCTCGGCGGTCGCCCTGCTCACGACGATGCAGCGCTAGCGGGGGCCATGCCTCGGTTGGGCCTCGGCTGGGCCTCGGCTGGGCTTGCCGCCTCACTGCAGGTAGGTGGCAAACGTCGTGACGACGGCGTGATAGATCTGGCGCTTGAAGGGCACGATCAACTCGGCGAGTTCCTCCCCGCGCGCCCAGCGCCAGGCCTCGAACTCGGCCTTGTGCCCGCGCCGCGGGCGGATATCGATCTCTCGATCCTCGCCGGTGAAGCGCATGGCGAACCAGCGCTGCCGCTGACCGCGGTAGCGGCCCTTCAGCGCCACCCCGATCAGCTCATCGGGGAGATCGTAGCTCAGCCATTGCGGGGCCTCGGCGACCACCTCGACGCTGCGCACCCCGGTTTCCTCCTCGAGCTCACGCAGTGCCGCGGCCAGCGTGCCCTCCCCGGCGC
This sequence comes from Hyphomicrobiaceae bacterium, assembly GCA_051985875.1. Lineage (GTDB taxonomy): Bacteria > Pseudomonadota > Alphaproteobacteria > Rhizobiales > Hyphomicrobiaceae > AWTP1-13. The sequence continues at coordinate 2,810 of JBPYEF010000488.1, read as the reverse complement.
CAATGCCCCCCTGCGGCATCTGCCAGATATATCCGGAACGGTCACCCACCCACTTCGACCGGCGGCGCCCGATCCATACCAGGCCATCGCGGTTGATCAGCATGATCCCGACGCACGGGCGATAGGGAAGGCTTGAAGAGGCGGCGACGGCCATGGCGGGCGCCAAGTCCTTTGCGACGGGCCGCGGCAGCGGGCCGGGAGCAACAATTACGGCAATAGTTCAGTGATTTGCGCCGTTTGTCACGCGCCTCATGCCGCGTGCACGCGCCCCGTGGCGCATTCACCCATGCGGCTGCAGCAGGGCTGTAAACTCGCCGAGTACCTGGCGGTATACATCGCGCTTGAAAGCGACGACGAGATCGACGACCTCATGCGGCTGCGCCCAACGCCACCGGTCGAACTCCGGCGTCTGCCCATGCTGCACGAGCATCACCTCCGCGTCACCGCCGAGGAAGCGCGCGGCAAACCATTTTTGACGCTGGCCGCAATAGCGGCCGCCCCACGCCTTCGGGCGCAGGGCAACGGGCAGCTCGTAATAATACCATTCCCTGCTGGCACCGATGATCACCGCCGAGCGGATCCCCGTCTCCTCGGCGAGCTCGCGCAGGGCGGCGGCTGCCGGGTCCTCGTCGGCATCGATCCCCCCCTGTGGCATCTGCCACCAGGTGCCCGGTCCCTCCGGCTCCCCGGGCGCATCTCTGCGCCGCCCGATCCACACGCACCCCGCAGCGTTCAGCAGCAGGATGCCGACACAGGGGCGGTAGTGGGATGCCTCGCGCTGCTGGCCCATGGCTGGCTCGACTTGCGCGGCGGGAAGGCATCGCCCCTGCGCATCCGCCGTGCGCCTCAGGGCAGCCCGCCTCGCCGCAGCCCCGCGCGCCACCTCGTCGAGCCCTTCGGCCGCTTGGCGGCGCGCACCCCCGCCCCTTACTGCGGCGGCTTGTCGGTTGCCGACGCATCCGGTGGTACGTCGGCGGCCTTCTGCGCCGGCGGCGGCAGTGGCTCGCCGCGCAGCATCTTCAGCGCATACTGCAGCTGGGTGTCCTTGTCCGCCTCCTTAGGCACGTAGTTGGACGAGCCCGCGCTCTCCTTGCCGTCCTTGGACTCGTTCTTGAGATGGCCCCTGAGCGTGGCCTCGCTCGGCGCCTTGCCCGTCGCCCTGGACTGCAGCTCCGGGGGCAATTCCTGTTCGACGACCACGTCGGGATCGATGCCCTTGGCTTGGATCGAGCGCCCCGAGGGCGTGTAGTAGCGCGCCGTCGTCAGGCGGATCGCGCCATTGCTGCCGAGGGGGATAATCGTCTGCACCGAACCTTTGCCGAACGAACGCGTGCCGACGATGGTGGCGCGCTTGTGGTCTTGCAGCGCGCCGGCGACAATTTCCGAGGCGGATGCCGAGCCACCGTTGATCAGCACGACCATCGGCTTGCCGTCGGCGATGTCGCCGGGGCGCGCATTGGCGCGTTGCGTCTCCTCAAGCCCTCTGCCCTTGGTGAGCACGATTGCGCCCTTGTCGAGAAAATCGTCGGACACGGCGATCGCCTGGTCAAGCAGTCCACCCGGGTCGCCGCGCAGGTCGATCACGTAGCCTTTGAGGTTTCGGCCGACCGACTTCTTGAGCCCCTCGACGGCCTTGACCAGGTTGGCGTGGGTCTGCTCGTTGAAGGTCGATATCTTGGCGTAGATGACGTCGCCTTCGGCACGCGCCTTGACCGCATTGATCTTGATCACATCGCGTACGATCTTGACGTCGAAGGGATCATCCCGGCCCTTGCGAATCACGGTCAAGGTGATCGGCGTGTTGACCGGCCCGCGCATCTTCTCGACCGCCTGCTCAAGCGTCAGGCCGACGATCTGCTCGCCGTCGAGGTGGGTAATCAGATCGTTGGTCTGCAGGCCGGCCTTGGCGGCGGGCGTGTCGTCGATCGGCGAAACGACTTTGACAACACCGTTGTCCATCGTCACCTCGATGCCGAGCCCGCCGAACTCGCCGCGGGTCTGAACTTGCATGTCCTTGAAGTTCTTGGGATTTAGATAGGCGGAGTGCGGGTCGAGGGCTGCGAGCATGCCGTTGATCGCCGCCTCGATCAGCATCGTGTCGTCGGGCTTCTCCACGTAGTCGCTGCGCACGCGTTCCGGCACGTCGCCGAACAGATCGAGCTGCTTGTAGATCTCGGAATTGGAGGTCGCCGAGTAGGTCCGGGTGACGTTGAGAACGGTGGTGGCCGCGGCGAGACACGCCAGCATGACGAATGCCCAAAATGCGTAATCCGACTTGCGCTTCATCCTTGCACCTTTCGAGAACCGTCCGACCACCAGGGATCGGGATCTACCGGCCGCTGATCCTTGCGAAATTCGATATACAGGACGGGAGCGTTGTCCTGCGCATGCGTTGAGGATTTTGCAGCCGCGCTCATGACGCCCACCGGCTCACCGGCCAGCACGAACTGACCGAGTTGTGCGTCGATCTGAGATAGGCCTGCAAGCAAAATATGATAGCCTCCGCCTGCATTTATAATCAAGAGCTGGCCATAGCTGCGGAACTCGCCCGCATAGACGATCCACCCGTCACAGGGCGAGACGACCTGGGCGAGGTGTCGCGTCTCGATCACCACCCCCTTCGATTGGCTGCCGTATTGCGTCTTCTCCCCGAAGGTGAGCACGCGATGGCCCTGAACGGGGATCGGCAACATGCCGCGCGCCTCGGCAAACGGCATGGCCGGCTTGATTCGCCCCGGGGTCAGCATGGCCATGCGATCGCTCGGTGCCAGGACGACGGAGGTGCCGTGATCATCGCCCTGCGCGGGCGT
>JBPYEF010000487.1:0-3128 GCA_051985875.1 Hyphomicrobiaceae bacterium | reverse complement strand
GCGACGGGCGTGCCGCGTATCTGCAGCCCGAAGCTGACGTTCTGCCACACCGCGAGCCAGGGAAACAGCGAGGTCTCCTGGAAGATCAGGCTGCGATCCGGCGAGGGACCGCGGACGCGCTCGCCGGACGACCAGATCTCGCCGCCGCTCGCGGCCTCGAGGCCGGCGATGAGATAGAGCAGTGTGCTCTTGCCGCAGCCCGAAGGCCCAAGGAAGGCGACGAACTCCCCCGGCGATATCTCGATGTCGACCGCGCGCAGAGCCTCGTGCGCGCGCTCCGTGCCCTCGGCCCAGGTCTTCGACAGCGCGCGACAGACGACCGCGCTCGCCGCCGCAGCCGGTTCCATGCGGCTAGAGGCCACGCAGCACCCCCGCGGTCTCCGGCACCCAATAGAGAATGCGCCGCTGCACGGTGCGCAGAACGAGATCGAACGTGAACCCGAGCAGACCGATCAGGGCGATGGTGAAGAACACCAGCGACGGGTTGAAGGTGTTGCGCGCCATCATGATTACCTGACCGAGGCCGTAGCCGACGCCGGTCGACTCCGCCACCAGTACCACCATCCACGCGGCGAACAGGTTCATGCGCAGTACCACCAGCAGGCCCGGCAGGATCGCCGGAATGATCACCCGGACGTAGGTCTGCCGCTTGCTTGCGCCCATGGTGCGCGCGACGTTGATCAGGTTCCTGTTCACGCCGTCGATCTGGCTGACGGTGGCCAGCACCATGTGGAAGAACAGCGCGATCACCACCATGAAGATCGCCGGCGCATTGCCGATGCCGAACAGGAAGATCGCCACCGGCAGCCAAGCGATCGGGGACACCGGCGACAGCAGCGTAATGGTCGGCAACGTCAGACGCTCAAACAACTGAAAGTAGCGCGTGAGAATGCCGAGCGTCACCGCGAGCATCGACGCGATCACCAGCCCGATCACCACCCGCATGGTCGTCGCCCCGATGGTGATGAGCACCGCGGCATAGGGGCTAGGACCATCGGCGGGATTGACGCCGATCGACCAGCGGTTGGCGGTATTGAAGAACTTGGCCTGACCGGCGAAATCGCCGAGGAAGATGTGCGGCGGGGGCAGCAGCCTGGCGTCGGCGATACCCAGATACCAGCACCCCTCCCAGATCGCCGCAAAGGTGCCAATCGACAGCAGCGTCCAACAGAACCGGGCGAACCCGGCGCGCAAGCGCGCGCGCACAGCGCGCCGCGCAGGTGCGGCCGGCACCGCGGCGGCTGCACCCTCCCTCGCCACAGCGCCCGGCCGCTCGCCAACGCCAGCCAAGGCGGCCATCAGGCGGCCTTGTACTTGAGCTTGGCGTACAATTCCTTGTTCTCGGCGATCACCTCTTCGAGCAGCCGCCAGTCGATGGCGTCGCGACCCGGCTTGTTCTTGATGTAGCCCATCTCGATCAGGCTGTCGGTCCGCTGCAGGATGAAGTCCGTCTGCTTTCTGGCATCGACCACCGAAGGCTGCTTGCCCATGGCGAGCGTCGCGTTCTCGAGCGAGGTCTTGTAGTAGGTGCCGACCAGCTTGGAGAGCGTCTCGGCCTGCTGCGTCTCGGCCATGTACTGGGCCTTCATCATCGCCTTGATGATCGCCTTCAGGCCGGTGGGGTTCTCGGTGATCAGATTGCTGCGGCAGGCGAGCACGCAATCGGTGTAGCCCGCCCCGTAGATGTCACGGCCGTCGGACAGCTTGTGCGATCCCTTGACGTCGTTGAGCAGCGCCGTGCCGTACGGCTCGATGGTACAGATCCAGTCGAGGGCACCGGCCTTGAAGGCTTCGACCGCCTCCGGGGTTGAGCCCATGTAGCGCACGTTCACGTCCTTGAAGGCGACGCCGTTCTTCTTCAGCCAGTCGTAGGGCAGCACCTCCAGGGTATCGAGCTGGAACGTGCCGAGCGTCTTGCCCTTGAGCTTTTCGGCGCTGTCGAGGCCCGGCCGGGAGACGATGATGCAGCCCTCGATGCCGCCTCCGGCGACGATCTTCACGGGCGCGCCGGCGTTGAAAAGGGCAATGAAGCTCGTATACGGCATCAGGCCGAGATCGACCTGACCGATGCCAAGGAAGGTCACCTGCTCGGCGAAGGTCGGGGTGTTGACGAACTTCAGCTCAACGCCGTCCTCCTTGGAGAACTGCATGGCGTGGGCAAGGAACATGTTGAGGTTGCAGAAACCGGTGCCGTGCGTCGACTTGAGATCGCCCGCAGCGTGCGCGGCCCCGGGCAACAAGCCCGCGCCGAGCCCCATGGTCAGCACCGCCGAGCCCGAGGCGGCGAGGAAGCGGCGACGGCTGAAATCCAATGCCCGGAGATCCGGGAAATGCGTACATCCGATCCTTTCGCACATGGCTTAGCCCTCCTGCTCGGCTAATGCTGTTTGCTCGGCGCGATGCGCGCCTGCAGCGCCGCACATCGGCAGCGGGCAAAGCGCACGCCATCGCCGCCGCGCCGGCGACGTGTGTGCCCTGCGCCCGACCCGATCCCGCGCCGAGCTTGCTGCAAGCAGGAGCATCGCAAGCGCCATGCCAACCACCGCGCGCTGCGCCACTCACGTGGCCCGAGCGCGCTTTGCACGGTGCTGCTGCGCCTCGTGCGCCGAGCGTCCCGCCCGAGCCCGCGCAAGCGCTGCTCAAGAACCATTCAGGCTGAGGAAAGATTAAGCAGGCCTGCGCCGCCGCGCCGGCTGTGGACGCGCGCGCGAGCCGCCGCGTGCGCTGGACTATTCGTTCAGCCCCTTGCCCGGATAGGGGTGGGTGTTGATCCAATGCCGGGCGATATCGAGCCGGCGCGTCACCCACAGACCCTCATGCCGCGCGACATAGTCGAGCAGCCGCTCCAGCCCGGCCGCGCGCGCGGGATGTCCGATCAGGCGCATGTGCAGGCCGATCGACATCATCTTGGGTGTCTTCGCCCCCTCGCGGTAGAGCATGTCGAGGGCATCGCGCACGAAGGAGTACCAGGCTTCGGACGTGCCGATTCCCGCCGCATACTTGCCGTCGTTGTTGGTCAGCGAATAGGGCACGATCAGGTGCGCCCGGCCGTCGACCGTCTTCCAGAATGGAAGCTCGTCGCCGTAGTAGTCCGAATCGTAGAGAAAACCCCCCTCTTCGACGATCAA
>JBPYEF010000486.1:0-2587 GCA_051985875.1 Hyphomicrobiaceae bacterium | reverse complement strand
TTCATGCACAGCGTCGTGCCGAGGGGAAAAGCGCTGCCGTGGAAGCGACAGCGGCAGGGGATCGGCTCCCCGGTGGCGCCGCTGAGCACGCCATGGAAGGGCGAGGTCGGCCAATTGGCCGCCGGCGCCCCTTGCCCGAGGGCGCGGGCCGCCAGGAGAGGCGCCAAAAGCAAGCCCAGCAGCAGCCCGGTGCGCCAATAGCGCCGGCCGTGTGTGGAAAATCGCCGCATCGCTGCTGTAAGCTTAGCACGTGCGCGGACCTGCTGGGAACGGCGCCGGCGGCGCGCACCCGGCCATCCTTGACGTCGGCAAGGCGCAGCTTCAGAGGGCCTTGGCCGGCCGCGGCAGTGGCTGCTCAGCCGCCGCCTCGATCAGGAAGCGCACGGTGGTCGCGCTGGCCTGGGCCGCCTCTCCCGTCACGCGGCAGCTGACCAGCAGCAGCCGCCCGCGCACACCCAAGGCCGAGGTGCGGCCGCCGACGGCCTTCATGTCGACCACTTCAAGGCGACGCTCCTGCCCGTCGCTGCCGGCGATGGTGATGCGGTCTCCGACCGCCAAAGGCTTGGCAAACGGCGCAGGGCTCTGCACTTCGGCGCGGGTCAGCCAGAAACCCTCGTTGCCAGCGGCGGTTTCCGCGGTACGCGCGGCCGCACCGGGCGCGAAGGTCAGGTCGGCGTGCGACACTGACAGCGCCCTGCCAAAGCCGCGCTCAAGCAGGGAATCGCTCATCGTCGCGGCACTCGTCGCCGCCACCCCGGCCGCCACCCCGAAGAGCAGAAGCGCGCACCCCCTGCATCTCGCGCCGAACATCTGGTCCTCCAGGCAAGCCGGTGATTACACCCCATTCATATAAGCGAAAATGGTGGAAGTGTGGAGGAGGGGGCGGAGCGAGGACCAAGCGGCGGTCCCCTCATCCCCTCCTCCACGTACCACGCCGCGGGGAGGCATAGGCGCGGCGCAGGTGTCGCCATAGGCCGAGATCGAGGGCCGCGAGCGCCGAGACCCACAGGCTCAAGAGCAGGTAGGTCGCAGCGCCGCTCGTGCCGGCCCGGCCGTGGGAGTAGCTCCCCGTTTCCGGAAGGGCCGTTTCGCGCACGGCGGGACTGGCGGCGGAGCCGGCCTCCTGCCGGCCGGCGATCGAGCGTACGACCGCCTCAATGCGCGGCAAGACTTCCGCGTGTGCGCAGCTGCGCGCTACGCCGACGGTGAAGACCGTCGCCCAGATCAGGGTGAAGGCCAGCAGGAAGTCGATGACAATGAGCCGCACCCCCGCCCGTGCACTGCTAGAAAGCCCGAACATGCTCGCAAACCCCGTCATTTGCTGCGCGCCCGCGGGACCATTGCCCGTGCCAGGGCGCAAGGTAACTACCCTACTTGGGCTGGCGTGCGCCGACATTGTGACCGGCCAGTCCCTTTCCGATGGCCAAAAAAAGCAGCTCCCCGCCCACGCTATATTGGCAACGCGGCGCGGGCTGCGGATCCGTCGCCTTGCTTCACGTTGCGCGCGCGGCAAGGCATGCCACGCGCGTGCGCGGCGCCTTGCTTGTGGTGCTGCGGGAGGCAGCGGCAAACGCAGCTGCGCTCGGCGCGTGCCTTCCCGCTGCGGGCCCGCGTTGGTCGCCACAGCGAACGCTTCGCCGCGTTCGCGCCAGAGCCGCCGCCTGCCCCGCACCTTGGCGCTGGCCCTCGTGGCACTACGGCTTGCTGCCGGCGCATGCCTCGGCGAGACGCCCGGTCATGAGCCGCTGACCATCGAGGGCCTGGTGCGCGCGGGGTGGGAGGTTGCCGGATACGTCGCCGTATCCGACAACCGATCGCTAATTCTCTTCCGGCACAAGGAGCTCAAGTACCTCGTGCAGTGTTCGGTATTGGTCGACGTGATGCGCAATCCGCGCCTCGTGACGTACTGCTACGAGCTGAAATAGCGGGCAATCTGCGCGCGGCGGCGCGGGCAGCGGCCAATGCATTTTCCTCGACATTTGCCTTGACTCCGACGCCCGCGGGGGTAGGTTCCCGCGGCTTTTGCGGCCGATACTCCGGGGTATCCGAGGCAGCCATGGGCTTCTTTGCCGACAGTCTGAACCGCATCCAGCCCTCGCAAACCATAGCCATGTCCACCAAGGCCAGGGCGCTGCGCGCCGCTGGCCGCGATATTATCGATCTGTCGGCGGGCGAGCCGGATTTCGACACGCCGGAAAACATCAAGCAGGCGGCGGTGCGCGCCTTGCAGGAGGGCAAGACCAAGTACACCAACGTCGACGGAATCCCCGAGCTCAAGGCGGCCGTCGCAGCCAAGTTCCGACGCGAGAACGAGCTCGCCTACGCGCCCGAGCAGGTATCGGTCGCAACCGGCGGCAAGCAGGTGCTCTACAATGCGCTGATGTGCACGCTCAACGCCGGCGACGAAGTGGTGATCCCCGCGCCCTGCTGGGTGTCCTATGCCGACATCGTGCTGCTAGGCGGCGGCAAGCCGATGTTCGCCCGCTGCCGCTTCGAGGACGGCTACCGCCTGCAACCGGAGGTGCTCGATGCGAGCATCACGCCGCGAACCAAGTGGTTCATGTTCAACGCTCCGTGCAACCCCTCC
>JBPYEF010000485.1:0-5196 GCA_051985875.1 Hyphomicrobiaceae bacterium | reverse complement strand
CCTCAACGAGGCGCGCAACGACACGGGGCGCATCGCCTTCTGCGGTCCGATCGTGCTCAGTGCCATCACTGGCTATTCGGTAAGCAAGGTCGAGTGCGAAATTCGCGCCTTCCGCAGCGCACCCTCTTCAGCCACCACGATCATCAAGGGCACCGACGCCGAGGAGGTGGCAGCCGCGCTCGCCCACTTCGGCTACGCGATGGAGATTGCGGAAAGCTACATGCACCGCCCGCGCAAGGAGCGGCCTTCGCTGTGGAGCTGGATGCAGAAGCCGCGCAATCCCTGGGTGCACTACATTCTCGCCATCCACAAGGGCAAGCAGGGGCACTGGGTGCTGATCAAGGGCGTGAAGCTCTGCGATACCTACTCGGAGGGACGCTGGCAGTTTGTGTGCGACGGGCCGCACAAGGGCGCGCGCATTATGGAGGTGTTTGAGGTGCGCAAGGCGCTCGACCGCTAGCGGCGCGGCGCTACCCCTTCAGCTTCGGGTCGAGCCAGTCGCGCAGGCTGTCGCCGAACAGGTTGAAGGCGAATACCGCGAGCGTGATGGCGATGCCCGGAAACAGGATCATCCACGGCGCGGTCTGATAGAAGTCGGCGGAAGTGCCCGACAGCATCAGCCCCCAGGCCGGAGTCGGTTCGGTGACGCCGAGGCCGAGGAAGGACAGGCTCGCCTCCAGCAGGATCGCCTGCGCCATCGACGCCGACACCATGATCAGGTACGGGGCGACGATGTTGGGGGCGATGTGGCGCAGAATGATGCGCCGGTGGGAAAAGCCCGCGGCGCGCGCCGCGTCGATGAACGGCATCGCTACCAGCGACAGTGTGGAGGCACGCGCGACGCGCGCCATGCGCGGCACGATCGGCAGGGTTATCGCCGCGATCAGGTTCAGATCGATGCCGAGCAGCGCCCGCTTGCCGAGCACGGCGACGACGACCATGGCGAGGACGATGATCGGAAACGACAGCATGACGTCGACCAAGCGCTGGATGGCGTTGTCGATGCGGCCGCCGAAATAGCCCGAGGTGGCGCCGATCAGCGCGCCGAGCGTGCAGCCGGCAAGCGCGGAGAGGATGCCGACGGCGAGTGCCGTGCGCGAGCCGTAGACGATGCGCGAAAACACGTCGCGGCCGTATTGGTCGGTGCCGAACCAGTGCGCCCCGCCCGGCCGCGTCAACATCGCGCCGAAGTCGACCGCCTCGGGATCGAACGGCGCGATGTAGGCCGCACCGAACGCAAAGGCCACGTACAGGGCGATGATCAGCAGCCCGAAGGTACCGAGCGGCTGGCTCTTGATAAAGTGCAGCAGCGCGTTGGGCCGCTTTCCCAGCGCCTCGGTCGAGAGCGGTGACGTGGTCGCGACGGATGCCATGTACCTCTCGCCTCAACTCAAGCGAATGCGCGGATCGAGCCAGCCATAGAGCACATCCACCAGCAGATTGATGAAGATGAAGATGCTGGCGATGAACAGCACCAGGCCCTGCAGCAAGTTGAAGTCGCCGCGTGCCGTTGCGTCGACGAACAATTTGCCGATGCCATTGATATTGAATACCTGCTCGGTGACGACCAGGCCCCCGATCAGGAACGCGAACTCGAGTCCGATTACCGTCACCACCGGCAGCAGTGCGTTTCTGAGCGCGTGCCGGCGCACGATCAAGCGGGTGAACACACCCTTCGCGCGGGCAGTGCGGATATAGTCTTCGCGCAACACCTCAAGCAGCGAGGAACGCATCATGCGGGTGGCCACCGCCGCATAGCGGTAGCCGACGGATATCGCCGGCCAAATCGTCACCGCCAGATTGGCGAGCGGGTCCTGCCAGAATGGAACGTAGCCGATTTTCGGCAGCCAGTTGAACAGCGCCAGCAGCCCGAGAATGAGCAGCATGCCGAGCCAAAAGGCCGGCACGGCGAGCCCGGACACGGCGAGCACCCGCACGAGGTGATCGATCCAGCTGTCGCGGTACAACGCCGAAATAGTGCCAAGTGGCACGGCAATAGCAATGGCGATCAACCCGGCCATCAGTGCGATCTGGAAGGAGACCGCCATCCTGAGGCCGATCTCCTTGGTCACGGGCTCGCCCGTCCACAGCGAATTGCCGAGATCGAGCCGCGTGAGGCCGAGCATGTAATCGGTGAACTGGGCATAAAGCGGCTTATCGAGTCCGAGCCGCTTGCGCTCCGCCTCGATCACCTCATCGGAGATCGTGGCGCCGTCGGCCCTGAGCTTCACCACGACGACGTCGCCCGGCATCACGCGGATCAGGAAGAAAACGGCGACGGCAACGCCAATTAGCGTCGGGATCACCAACAACAGGCGGCGTACCAGATACCAGAACATCGTGCCGTTGCCCGCATCGCCTCTGTTTGGCGCGCTTGCCGAGGACCTCGTCTACGGATTGAGCCAGACCGTCGACAGATCCTGCCAGAGGTAGTGGCTCGGCGTCATGTACCAGCCCTGGATCTTCTTGTGGTTGACGATGATGCGCTGCCACCACAGCAACGGCACGTTGTAGGCCTGCGTCAGAGCATAGCGCTCCATGTCGTGCACGATGCGGGTGCGCTCGGCGACGTCGAGGGTACGCCGTTGCCTCTCGTACATCTCGTCGATCTTGGTGTCGGCGTGACCGGAGTAGCCGCTCGGCGACAGCTTCTTGCTCAGGTATTTGGAGAACTGTGCCGTTGGATCGTCCATGTAGTCGGACTCGAATTCGACGGCGACGTCGAAATCGCCGGCGGCCACGCGATCCTGATAGAGCTTGGTCTCGAGCTGCTCGTGCTCGACCGCGACGCCGATCCGGCGCCACTGGTCAATTGCATACACGGCTCCGGGGGTGTAGGGCTCGGCGACGTTGCGGTTGAGCAGTTTGAATCTCAAGTCCTTGATGCCGGCTTGCTCGAGAAGCTTCTTTGCCTCCTCGCGCGACTTGTTGATGTCTTTGGCGTAGCCCGGCAGCTTCACCAGTTCCGAGGTGGGCAGCGCCATGGCAAAGCCGGGCCGCATTACACCGCCGACGTACTTCAGGATGGAAATCTTCGAGAGCGCCTCGGCCCCGCCCCAGCGATCGATCGCCATGCTCAGCGCCTGGCGCACGCGCACGTCGTCGAACGGCTTCCTGCGCGTATTGAAGATGAGCATCAAGTTGCTCACCCAGGAGCCCTCGTAGACCCTGACGTCGTTCTTCATTCTGTCGAGCAGCTGCGCCTTCTCTGAGGGATTGCGACCGCGGAACTCGGCGTCGAACTGCCCGCCGAGGATCCCCGGGACGACGGCGCTGGACTTGACGAAGAACGCCTTGTAGCCGTCGAGGTAGGGCTTGCCGGCGTCAAAATAACCAGGGAAGCGCTTGCCCTCCCAGCTGCTGCCCTTGACGTGCTCGACGAACGTGAAGGGACCCGATCCCATGATCTCGGTCTCGGGGTAGCGCGGGTTCTCCTTCAGCTTGGCGGCGCTATAGATGCAGTTGAACGGCGAAGCGAGCGCCTCGAGCACGCCGGCCATGGGGTTCTTGAGGCGGAAGACGACGGTTGCCGGATCGGGGGCCTCGACCGCAAGATCCCCGTAGTAGGCCTTGCGGATGGAGACCACGCCCGGGGGTGGATCGATGATGCGCTCATAGCTCGCCTTGACATCGGCCGAGGTCAGCGGCGTCCCATCGTGGAACGTCACGCCGCTTTTCAAGGTGAAGGTGTAGCTCATGCCGTCCGGGGCGACCACCCAGCTTTGCGCGAGGTCTCCGACCACCTTCGGGTAGTCCTTGCCGTCGAACTTCAGCAGCAGCGAATAGTGCGGCGCGATCGGATGCGTCAGGGCAAAGGTCGTGCTGCCGTGGCAATCGTAGTTGGGGGGTTCAGCGACGACCGCGAAATTCAGCATCCCACCCCGCCTCGGCGCCTCCGCCCCGGCGCCGGCTGCGGTGACCAAGAGGGCGCCGAATGCGGCCAAAATGGCCCGCATCCTCCTGCACGTCATCGTTGTTCTCCCCATCCTCGCGTATTGACCCGCCGCGGGCGATCTCAAGCGTGGATGCAGGCGACAAGATGGCTTTCCGCCACTTTACGCGTCGCCGGCACACCCTCTTTGCATTCTCGGCTCGCCATCGGACAGCGCGGATGGAACACGCACCCCTGCGGCGGATTGAGGGGGCTCGGCAACTCCCCCTTAATGATGGTGCGCGGTCGCGTGCGCTCGATGACCGGGTCGGGAACCGGTGCTGCCGCCAGCAGCGCCCGCGTGTAGGGATGCTTGGGGTCGGCAAACAGCGCCTCGGCGGGCGCGTACTCGACGATGCGGCCGAGGTACATGACCGCAACCTTGCTCGATATGTGCCGCACCACCGCTAGGTCGTGGGCGATGAACAGATAGGTGAGGCCAAGGCGCTGCTGCAGCTCCTCGAGCAAGTTGATCACCTGGCCCTGGATCGACACGTCGAGCGCCGAGACCGCTTCGTCGCAGACGATGACGCGCGGCTCAACTGCGAGTGCCCGCGCGATGCCGACCCGCTGGCGTTGGCCGCCCGAAAGCTCGTGCGGATAGCGCAGCGCCATGTAGGGAAACAAGCCCACCACCTGCAGCAGCTCCGCCACCCGGTCGGCGATCTCCTTGCGCGGCAGAATACGATGCACGCGAATCGGTTCGCCGATGATCTGTCCGACCGTCATGCGCGGGTTGAGCGACGAATACGGGTCCTGGAAGATCACCTGCATCTTCTTGCGCACGCCGACAAGCGCATCCCGTTCCAGGCCGGCGAGATCGACGCCTTCGAACGAGACGACGCCACCCGTCGGGTCGTCCAAACGCAACACCAGGCGTCCGAGCGTCGACTTCCCGCAGCCGGATTCCCCGACCAGACCCAGCGTTTCGCCGCGCTTGATGTCGATCGATACGTCGTCCACCGCGCGCACGAACTTCGCTCGGCGCAGCCAGCCGCCGCGCACCGGGAAATACTTCTTCGCCGCGTTTACCTGCACAATCGGTTGCCCGTCGCCGGCAACCGAGGCCTTCCCTGCATGCCCTGCCGCGGTCGGCAATGCATCGACCGCCTCGACTTGCAGGGCGCGATGGCAGGCCGCCGCATGCCCCGGTTCGAGTTCGGCGAGCGCCGGCTCGCTGCCACACTGCGCGATGGCGAAGGCGCAGCGTGGGCGAAAGCGGCATCCCTCCGGTGGCGCGAGCAGATTTGGCGGGGCACCGTCGA
>JBPYEF010000484.1:0-5832 GCA_051985875.1 Hyphomicrobiaceae bacterium | reverse complement strand
CGTCGTCGCCGACTGAGGGTTCGCCGAGCACGAAGTACGGAGCGGGCAGCGCGTCGCCCCAATAGTGCGCGCCCAAGCGACGGCACGGCGCGCCGCGTACACGTCCCTTCCCGGCAACCTCCCAGTGGCTCTGGTGTGAGAAAGCGCGGCTAGCGGTGGCGATCGTCGCTCGCATCCCCCGCATTGGCGCTCGCGCCTATGGCGCGCGCCACGAACGCTGCGCCGATGGGCTCGCGCGGAAGCCGCGGCGCATCGCTTTCGGGCGCCGTGCCGCTCGGAGCATTCGCGCCCCGCTCGCCGTCGCCGACGCCGGGCGTCGATCCCGGGCGCGCGATCAGCATCAGCTCGTGCCACAGCACGGCGGGCAGGCCCCCGCCCACCACCCCCTGCATCGGGTGGCCGTCGTCATTGCCAACCCAGACGCCCGCCACAAGCTCGCCGGTGAAACCGACGAACCATGCATCGCGAAAATCCTGGCTCGTGCCGGTCTTGCCCGCCGCCGCATGCAGCGGCAGCGCGGCGCGCCGTCCGGTGCCTGAATCCACCACCGCGTGCAGCATATCCGTCAGCTGCTGCACGTGGCTCGGCGCCACCACCGCTTCGTCGACCGCGCGTGGACGCTGATAGAGGATGCGGCCGTCCGGGGTGCGCACGCGCGCGATCAGATACGGCTCGAGCGTCCTGCCGCCCCGGGCCAGCACGCCGTAGGCCGTGGTCAGCTCGAGCAACGTGACCTCCGAGGTGCCGAGCGCCAGCGAGGCATCCTCGCGCAACGCCGAGTGGACGCCGAGGCGGCGCGCGGCCTCGGCCGTCTTGTGCGGCCCGATGCTCATCTGCAAGCGCGCCGCCGCCGCGTTCATCGAGTGCGCGAAGGCCTCGCGCAGGGTAACGGCGCCTCGGTAGCCTACACCCGCATTGCGCGGACTCCACCCGTGGCCGAGGATCGGCAGATCCAGCACCTTGCTGTCGGGCGACAGTCCGCTCTCGAGTGCGGCGAGATAGACGAACACCTTGAACGCCGACCCGGGCTGCCGCTTGGCCTTGAACGCCCTGTTGTACTGGCTTTGCTGGTGATCTCGGCCGCCGACCAGAGCGCGAATGCCGCCCTCCTGATCCATCAACACCAGTGCCGCCTGCCCGGCGTTGGCCTCCTCTCCCTGTTTGTCGAGGAGCGCTCGCACGAGCGCCTGCGCACGACACTGCACGTTGCCGTCGACCGTGGTCTCGACAATGACTGCGGGCTCGGTTACGGCGACCACATGGGAAAGCCGCTCGAGGGTTGCCTCTACGGCCCAGTCGAAGCATGTCTCGCTGTCGCGCACCGCGCCGGGAAATGCCACCGCGACCTTCTCCGCGTCATCGGCCTGCTGTGCGGAGAGCAGATGCGCATCGACCATCGCGGCGAGCACGCCGCGCGCACGTGCACGCGCCACGGCCGGATTGAAGGCCGGCGAATAGCGCGATGGCGCCTTGAGCAGCCCGGCGAGCACGGCCGACTCCGCGAGCGTCAGGTGCTGCGCGCTCTTGTTGAAGAAGCGTTGCGCTGCACTCTCGACGCCGTACGCGCCGCCGCCGAAGTACACGCGGTTGAGGTAGAGTTCGAGGATGTTGTCCTTGCCCAACCGCAGCTCGAGCCACAGCGCCAGCACGAGCTCCTCGAGCTTGCGCCGGATGGTGCGCTCCGGGCTGAGGAACAGGTTCTTGGCGAGCTGCTGGGTCAGCGTTGAGCCTCCCTGAACGAGCCGGCCGGCGCGCAAGTCGGCGAAGGCGGCCCGCAGCAGGCCGAAGCCGTCGAGCCCCCAATGCTGGAAGAAGCGGCGGTCTTCGGTGGCGACCACGGCGTCGATCAGATGCCTCGGCAGCAGGTCGATCGGCACGTACGCCTGCGCGCCGCCCCGCTCGCTCAGCAGCGAGCCATCGCGAGCGAGCACGCGCACGGTCGGACCCTGTGCCCGGCGCAGGGCCATCGGATCGGGGATCTGCACGGTGAAATACACGAACGCCGCCGCGAGCGCGATCAGCCCGGGCGGCCCGAGATAGAAAGCCGCGAGCGCCACCAGCCTGACCTCGAAGGGCAGGCGGCGGAGCAGCGTGCGCGGCCGTTTTGCCGCCGCGGTGCCCACACGATTATCGGAACGGTAGCCCATAGCCGTAGCACACGTACGCCGGGCCAGCAGGGCGGCTCAGGGCGGCGGGCCCGCGCGCGCCAGGCTAGTGGGCCTGGCATTAACAGCGGCTTAAGCGCGGAGCTATGTGGGAAATTGCGGCTCGTGGCTGGCGCCCACCAGCCTATAGCCGAGGATCACCAGCAATCCGACGAGGGCGCGGGCGGCGAGCACGAAGCCCATGTACACGATCTGGCGTTCGTCGACCAGCGCACGCAGCATCATCTCGTAATCCGCTGGCCAGTTGCCCGACGTCAGCGCCTCGCGGATCGAGCCCGCCCATTTGAACAGGCGTAGGGTAGCATCGGGAAAGTAGCAGAGGCCGAATCCCAGCGCCACGGCACCGAGGATCAGCGAAAAGAACACATTGCCGAGCGATAGCAAAAACCGCGTGGACATTCGGGATTACTCTTCGCACCCGTGCGCAAGAACTGACGGCCAGCCCCCCTCACGCACCGCAACCTTACAGCAGCCGTTCGCGTTGCCCAAGCAACGTGGGCGGAGCAGACGGTGCCCTGTTGTTCTTGCGCCGCAGCGCGAGGGATGCGGGTTTGCGCGGGTTAGCCGAGCAGCGGCATCACCTCGCTCGCAAATTGCTCCATGCGCGCCAGCGTCTCGGCGAGCCGTGCGGTTTGCAGGCTGACGCTCAGATGGCGTACTCCGGCGCGCGCCAGCGCCGCAATGTCGGCCGCCATGTCCGGCGCACCGCCGGTGAGCATGCGCCGCGCGCCGTCCGCGGTGCTCTGCGGCGTCCAGCTTACCGGCCATAGCACGACGAAGGCGATATCGATCGCGAGCGGATCGCGGCCCGCCGCCTGCGCCATCGCGCGCAGCGCCGCGATCGCGGTGGCGAGGCGGGCTGGCGTATCCAAGCGGTATCGAGGGTTGTTGGAGGCCGGGTACCAGCCGTCTCCCCTGGTGACGGCGCGCCGCTGCGCGGCGGGGCCTTCTCCGCCGATCCACAGCGGCGGGTGCGGCTTTTGCAGCGGCTTAGGGGCAAACATCACATCACCCGTGGCGCCGGGGGCCGCGTCGACGCTCGGGTTCGGCTGTGTCCACAACGCCCGGAACGTGTCGATGTAGGCATCGGTAATCCGGCCGCGGTCCGCAAACGCCGGTGCCCCGAGAGCCGCAAATTCCTCGCGCATCCAGCCGGCGCCGCAGCCGACGATCAACCGCCCGCCCGACAACACGTCGAGGCTGGCGAGCATTTTGGCCGCCAGCACCGGCTGCCGATGCGGGACCACCATGACCGACGTCAATAGCCTAAGGCGCTCGGTGCAACCGGCGATGAAGGCGAGCGTCGTCAGCTGGTCGAGGCATTCGCCCGCGGCGGCACCGGCCCACGCGCCGTCCTCGCTGTAGGGATATCGGGATGCGACCGCACGCGGAACGACGAGGTGATCGTTGACACCGATGAAGGCGAAGCCGAGCTGCTCGGCGCGCTTGGCGACCGCGCTATAGCCCTGGCGCGTGCTGCATTCGCCGCGCGAATTCGTGGCAATGCCGATGTCCATGGAGCTTGCACCTCGCCTCCCGCGCAGCCTCACACATCCAGGTTGGCGACCGCCAGGGCATTCGCCTGGATGAAGTCGCGCCGCGGCTCGACGATATCGCCCATCAGGCGCGCAAAGATCTCGTCGGCCTCGCCGAGATCGCCGACCTTGACCTGCAGCAGCGTGCGCGTATCGCGGTTGAGCGTCGTCTCCCAGAGCTGCTCGGGATTCATCTCGCCGAGCCCCTTGTAGCGCTGCAGGGCAATGCCCGTGCGTCCGGCGTCGAATACCGCCTGCAACAGCGAGCGCGGCCCGAACACGATCGTCTCCGCATCCTTGCGCTTCAGCTTGCCCGGACCGGCATAGATCTCGGCGAGGTGGGCGTGCCGCTCGTTGAGGCGGCGCGCCTCGAGCGAGCCGATCAGCCCGCGATCGAGAATGTGCGTCTCGACCACGCCGCGCACTTCGCGCCGGAACGCGTAGCCCTCGTTCCCCAGGCGGCCGCTCCAGCCGCGCTCGGTTTCATCGGCGAGCGCGTCGAGGCGCGCGGCAATCCCCTCGGCGATGCGGTTGGCCTGCTCCGCGGAAAGCAGCAGCTTGTGCTCGAACGCGCCGCCGATCGCCGCTTGCTCGACGACGAAGCGGGCATAGCGCGAATGCAAATCGTCGATCACCTTGGCAATGCCGCGCGCTTGCTCGACGATGTCGCGCAGATCGCCGCCGCCACGCACCTCGCCGTTCGCCAGTTGCAGTCGCGTCTCTTCGAGACCGGCGTCGATCAGGTAGTCCTCGAAAGCGCGCTGGTCCTTGAGGTAGGTCTCCGACTTGCCCTTGTTGACCTTGTACAGCGGCGGCTGGGCAATATAGAGATGACCCTTCTCCACCAGCTCCGGCATTTGCCGATAAAAGAAAGTCAGCAGCAGCGTGCGGATGTGCGCGCCGTCCACGTCGGCGTCGGTCATGATGATGATCTTATGATAGCGCAGCTTGCTCAGGTCGAAATCGTCACGCCCGATGCCGGTGCCCAGCGCCGTGATCAGCGTGCCGATCTCCTGGCTGGAGAGCATCTTGTCGAAGCGCGCGCGCTCGACGTTGAGGATCTTGCCGCGCAGCGGTAGCACCGCCTGGAACTCGCGATTGCGGCCTTGCTTGGCCGAACCGCCGGCACTGTCTCCCTCGACGATGAACATCTCGGTGTTGGCGGGATCGCGATCCTGGCACTCGGCAAGCTTGCCGGGCAGCGAGTTGATGTCGAGCGCGCCCTTGCGCCGCGTCAGCTCGCGCGCCTTGCGCGCAGCTTCGCGGGCCGCCGCCGCCTCGACGACCTTGGTCAGTATGGTCTTCGCCTCCTTTGGGTGCTCCTCGAGCCAGGCGGCGAGCTGATCGCCGACGATGCCCTCCACGACCGGCTTGACCTCCGAAGAAACAAGCTTGTCCTTGGTCTGACTGGAGAACTTGGGGTCTGGCACCTTGACGGACAGCACCGCGGTAAGGCCCTCGCGCGCGTCGTCGCCGGTAAGCGTCACCTTCTCCCGCCTGGCGACTCCCGTTTCGTCCGCATACTTGTTGATGATGCGTGTCAGCGCCGCGCGAAAGCCGGCAAGGTGCGTCCCCCCGTCACGCTGCGGGATGTTGTTGGTGAAGCACAGCACGTGCTCGTGATAGGCGTCGTTCCACCAAAGGGCGAGCTCGACGGTGGTACCCTCCCTCTCGCCCCTGACCATGATTGGGGCATCGATCAGCGCCGCCTTGGAGCGATCGATATAGCGCACGAACTCCACAATCCCGCCCTCATAGCGCATGACCTCGCTCCTGCGGTCCGCGTGGCGGTCGTCGCTGAGTACGACGCGTACACCGGAATTGAGGAAGGCGAGCTCGCGTAGGCGATGCTCGAGCGTCTGGTAGTCGAATTCGATCACGTTGTGGAACGTGTCGAGGCTCGGCCAGAACGTCACCTCCGTGCCCCGCTGCGCGCCGGCGTCGCCGATCACCCGCAGCGGCGCTTCGGTGGCGCCGTGGCGAAAGCGCACGAAATGCTCCTTGCCCTCGCGCCAGATCTTGAGCTCGAGAACCGTCGACAGCGCATTGACCACCGACACGCCGACACCGTGCAGCCCCCCCGAGACCTTGTAGGGATTGTCACCCTCGCCCTCGCCGAACTTGCCGCCGGC